>NZ_JBHFNS010000077.1:0-189836 GCF_041929135.1 Floridaenema fluviatile BLCC-F154
CACAGCAACAACAGTAAGCTGTTACGCATTTAAAAGTCATATTGTAGGGTGCGTCAGATTTAGATATTTTCTTTTCTACATAGGCTTTACCGTCTGACGCACCCTACTCGTTAATAAGTGATTTAAATGCGTAACAGCTTAAAGTTAACGTAAATTTGTTTCCTGGGATAGGTGTTTTGCCTATCCCTTTTGTATGATTAAGGAGGAAGTCATTCTCAACTAATAACAATTTTAGGAAATTTGTGGTGTACATATTCAGATATCTAGAAAATAGCTCTAAATCTTTTCTAATAGGATTAGGTATTGTACTGGTAATTTTAATCGGAGTTATTGACTACCTACTCTCACCTGATATTTCGTCAATATTTTTTCTGATTCCGGTAGCGTTAGTTAGTTGGTTCGTTGGTGAGAAAGCTGGCATAGTAATATCTGTTATTTGCGCTACACTTTGGTTCGGTATTTATCAGATAAAAGGTGAAATTCCATTAGCAAATTATGTTCCTTATTGGAATGCTTTCATTAGACTAGCATTTTATTTGACAGTAACCTATTTGCTCGCTGAGTTACGTAATGCCCGGAAAAGGGAAAGTAAATTAGCCAGAACTGATGATATTACTGGTGTAGCTAACAGAAAACTATTTATTGAGTTAGCTGGTATGGAGTTAAAGAAGTCGCGGCGCTATGGTCATCCTTTTACTGTGACTTATATCGATTTAGATAATTTTAAGAATATTAATGATTATGGAGGCTATAAAGTTGGCGATCATATTTTGCAAACAGTAGCGCAAACTATCAAGGCTACGGTGCGAGAAACGGATATTGTAGCTAGGATTGGTGGGGATGAATTTATTATTTTATTGCCGGGATTAGCTTATGAGCCTGCTCAAATCGTGATTAATAGAGTCCGCGATATTCTTTTAGAAACTATGGATAAAAATCTTTGGCCTGTAACTTTTAGTATCGGCGCTATAACTTATATTAATTGTCCCGAAACTGTGGATGAAATGATCGAAAAATCTGATTATTTGATGTATTGCATTAAGAATAAAGGTAAAAATCTTATTGAACATATTACGGAAATGTAAAATATTTATTTATCAAAATTTAGGCATAAATTTTAAGGGTTAGGAAATAGGAAAGCAATGGCTAACATCCCAAATAAACTGATGAGAGCGATGGAAACTATTGCTAAAATTGTTACTAGCATAGTGGCGATATAAATAAGCAATGTATTATCAGCTTTTGCATTTTTAAATTATCAAGTGGATGTGACAAAAGGATGATTTTTTTGTGTCAAAGCTATGACGCTAAAGGTAAAAAGAAGCGAAATATGCTACCTTGACCAACTTGGCTTTCGACTTCAATTCGACCGCGTTGTAGTTCTACTAAACGGCGCGAGATGGCTAATCCGATTCCAGTTCCTCCAGAATATCTGGATCTGGAGCGATCGGCACGCCAAAAACGCTCAAATACATGAGGTAAATCTTCTGGGGAAATTCCTTGTCCGGTGTCAATTACGGCAATCCAAAATTTACTCGGTTCTGTCCAAACTCTCAAGGTAATTGTTCCTTGAGTGGTGTAGCGAACGGCGTTTCCTAAGAGGTTAACTAAAATTTGTTCGACGCGATCGATATCTGCTAAAACTAATGGTAATTGTGCCGGACATTGTAAGCGTAAAATTGGGCCATCTTCTAATAATTGGTCAGCAAATTTTTGCACTAATAACTCAAGTAAAGGGCGCAAATTCACAGGTTTTAAATTAATTGGTAAGTATCCGGCTTCAGCTTTGGAAAGTTCCTGTAAATCATTGACTAATCTTTCTAGTCGCTTGGTTTCTCTTGCTAATTGCTGATAAATTTCTGGTGATGGTTCAATTGTACCGTCTGCGAGTTCTTCTAAATAACCGCGAACTACTGTTAATGGAGTGCGTAATTCATGTGTTAAATCGCTGACTAATTCTCGACGGCGAACTTCTACACCTTCGAGGCTGGAAGCCATTTGATTAAAGCTAGTTCCTAGTTGATTAAGTTCAGGAATTTCTAAGGAAGGTACTCGTTCATTTAAGCGTCCTCTGGCGAATTTTTGGGTAACTTCTTCCATTTGATTTAATGGTTGAACTATGCGCCGAGATACCCAATAACTTAATGCGCCAGCAGCAGTAGCGCCAGCTAAAACTGACCAAAAGGTGCTGCGACTCCAAGCAATTTCAAATCCTTGAATTAGTTGGGTTCGGGCGTAACGTAATTCGTAGCCATCGCCTTCTAGTTGTTGTAAATGCAGGATAAATATTCTGGGCGAGGAGATTTTGCCAATAATTACTAAGCTGATTACTCCTACCATCATTACTAGGAGATGGGAGAGGAATAAACGCGATCGCAAACCAACTTTACTCATAAAATTAATTACATCTAACCAGGGTCTTCAAATTTGTAACCAATGCCAATTACAGTTTTAATAAAGGTGGGATTTGCTGGGTCTGGTTCAATTTTTTTTCGCAGTCTGGCGACGTGAGTATCTACCACTCGTTCATCTCCAAAAAAGTCATCTCCCCAAAGTTTATCTATCAGTTGGGTACGGTTCCAGGCGCGATTTGGTTGACTAATAAAAGTGCTTAACAAGTTAAATTCTAACGTGGTTAAGTCTAAAGTTTCTAGTCGATCGGGATGAAGTTGTCTTTGGGCAGTACGTTGGTCTACATCAACGGTAAAATGAGGTGTTTTATAGATTAAACTGTTACCTCCTTGTCGTAAACTGCGCCGCAATAATGCCCGAACTCTAGCAACTAATTCTCTGGGGCTAAATGGTTTTACTAAGTAATCATCTGCGCCTGTGGATAAGCCGATTACGCGATCGATTTCTTCTCCTTTAGCAGTTAACATTAAAATATAAGGGTCTTTTGGTCCTGGTTTTTGACGAATCCGAGCGCAAACTTCTAAACCATCTAAACCGGGAAGCATTAAGTCTAAAATAATTAAATCTGGTTGCTGCTGTTGAAAAGTTTGTAATGCACTTAATCCATCACGACTTTGCTGACAAGAAAACCCTTCTTTTTCCAAAGTTAATTGAATTAATTTAGCAATTTCTGGCTCATCTTCGACAATCAGAATTTCCATTGACAAATTTACCTAAAAAACCTTTTAGCAAACATAATAACAAGTAAGGTGGATCTTGCCCACCCTACTTTTCCCAAAAGAAGATTTTAAGAGGAAATTTCCTGCAATTCGCTCAGACGTGCTAAAACTTCTTGACTATGAATTGACGGATTGACTCCGGTGAAAATTTCCCGAATTACTCCGTCAGGGTCAATAATAAAGGTGTGTCTCATGGATAGTGCCCCTAACCAAGAACCATAACCTTTACTAACTTTGCCATTGGTATCAGCAAGTAAGGGAAATTTTAATCCTTCTGAATCACAAAATTCAGCATGGGTATTTACAGAATCGGCACTAACACCAATGATTTGGGTATTTATTTGTTGATATTTTGGCAAGTCTTGTTGAAATCTCCGAGCTTCTAAAGTACAACCAGAGGTAAAGTCTTTGGGGTAAAAATAAAGTACTACCCATTTACCACGATAATCGCTAAGTGATACTTCGCCATCACCTGTGTTTGTGGGTAGTGTAAATGTTGGTGCGGGTTGATCTAAGGCGGGAAGTTTCCCTCCTAAAGCATCTGCACCTGGAATAAAGTTAAACCAAGGAAGTAAGGCTAAAGAAACAATCAGTAAGATGCCAAAAAGGTGACGCAGGAGTTTCATGGGTAAAACAAAGGATGCAACTTTACATAATTTTACAATGTTCTCATTTAAATTTGCTGACATATTGTAGGGTGGTTTAGAGGCTAAAATCCTGATTCTGTCGATCGCTAACTTCTTTTGATGCACCCTACGAAATATAAGTTTGCTGCCGTTAAATAAAAAAGATAAATTTAATTTGTAATTGCCAGTCTTTATCTTGTCGCCATAGTTGAATTTCGCGGATAAATTCGCGGAAATAAAATCGTCTTTCTGATTCAGATAAGTCTTGCCAAAATTGAGGAATAGAGACTGCTTGGGCGGTTTCGCGCAAATTTACGGGGGGTAATTCTGCTAGTTTTGATTGTAGTTGAGCAATTTCGGTGCGGAGTTTGTAGGCGCGAATTTGGCAGGTTTCTTGGTCTAAAATTCCTGATTGAATTAAGTTAGGTAATTGATTGAGAATTTGTTGTTTTTGGTCGATCGCATTTGCCAAATTTTTTTTCAGTTCTTCCATGTCTGGTAATTGCATTTGAGCAACTGCTTTGGGCAAATCTTGGCAAATAATTTCAATAGCTTTATCGAGTATTTCTTGGTAGGAAATAGCTCGACATTTAGGCGATTTAGGACAGTTAATTGGGCGTAAATAAAGATATTCTTTGTCTTTTCTGGGTGTGGTAACTTTGGCGGTTTTCATTGGCGATCGACATTCGCTACAAACTACTAATCCAGCTAAGGAACGGGGGGCGCTGGCGCTGCGGGGAGAGATTCGTTGATTGCGGCGTAAAAGGCGATCGATCTGTGCGGCTTCTTCTCTAGAAATAATCGCCGCATGAGTATCAGAAATAATTTGCTTATTTTGATAAGCTAAATCTCCGCGATAAACGGGATTAATTAACCAACGTTTTCCGGTAGAGACTGAGATTTTTTTGCCATATTTCTTGGCTAAATAACGAACTGCACCTCGCAAAGATCCAAATAATAAAAATTGTTCAAAGAAGTAACGAACTACGGGGGCTGCACTTTTATCTATGATATATTTGTCTTTGCCTCGACGATAACCATAAGGAGCTTTTCCTGGGGGAGGTAAGGCTTTTAAACGATTACGGGCGTGCCCTTGTTTTAAGCGGCGACTACGTTGGGTATTTTGAATTTCTTGTAATAATTTGAGTAGGTCAATTTGGCTAGTTTGGGGAATTTCAGAAGTTGGTTCTCCGACGATTAATTTAATGCCAAGGGATTCGATTTCTGTAAGGCGATTGCATACTTCTTGTACAGAATCTCCTAATTCTGCTAAACTGCGAATTAGGAGATTTTCTGGCGGTTCAGTTTGGCTTTCTGTTAACAGTTGTTGTAGTTGTTGCCGTCCTCCCAAGTCTTGGTAAACTCGCTCTATCTCCGGGGCGAAAATAGATGTTTCGGGTGTAATTTCCCACAATGGATCGCTGTAAATATAAGCAATCTTTTTGACCATTAGCTTATCAGTTACTACTGGATTAAATGAGAAGTTTGCTTGGTGAAAATTTGGGAAAAGTAATTTTTATAGAGTTTGATTTAATTAAAGTTGACTCAATTCAATAATGTTACCATCAGGATCTTTGGTAAACAAGGCTGAGCGACCGGAAGCACTTACTTGAAAAGGACAATTGTGGGAGTTTAATTGCTGTTTTGCCGCATCTAAATCGCTGACGGAAAAAGCTAAATGGCGATTGCGTCCCCACTTTTGGGAGTTGACTGTATCGGGTATGATTCGATCGGCAACAATTAGGTGAATTTGGAAGTTACCAATTTCATACCATGCACCTGGGAATTTTAGCGATCGCTCTATTTTCGACAATCCCAAGATTTTGCCATAGAAATCTTCCGATCGTTCTAAGTTGGAAACAAGAATAGCTGCGTGAAGGCTTTGGATAATCTGCATAGTTTACAGAGTGATACTAAGTAGCCAAAAATAAATTATTACTCAATACAAAATAAGGAACAATACTAATTTACCATCATTTAGGCAAGCTCGGTATGGATAAAAAAAGGTGTTGAAGAATACAGGGATTCAAAATAAGCAGGTATTACTAACAAGTGCAGGAACAGCTGTTGGTGTGGCGATCGAACGGGAAATTATTAAAAATATATTAAGAAAATTAGAGGCAGGTTAAAATAGAACTTGAGATAAAGATAATTAGATACAATATGCGGATGAGATGAATTTGTTCTGGAATCAGTGCTAAACGATCAAAATAACGCCTGAACTGATAAAATTCTACTGGATGCTAATTATTAACGTTTTTAGAAAGGTGTAAGTATGTCAGAAATTAGCAAGGAGGAAATGCGGGAAAGGCTGGGAAACATTGACCAGATCCGCGATATTATTTTTGGGCCTCAATTGCGAGAGTATGATAATCGCTTTGAGAAAATAGAATCTGATATTTCTCTTTTACAGCAGGAAATGCGCGATCGCATAGATCAGGTAAAGACAGTAGTATCTACAGAACTACGTTCAGCCTTTGATTCTTTAGAGAAAAAGCTCAGATCTATTAGCTTAAGTTACCAAGAGGAGATTAGCGATTTACGACAACAAGTCGATCGAGTGAATAAAAAGTTCACTAATTCTGTAGAAGCACTGGATCAAAATATTGACAACCAAACTAATTCACTGCGAAAAGAACTAACAGAAAGTAGAACTAAACTACAAGAAGATGTCAGAACATTAAGAGTTCAAGTTTTTGAAGAACTAGAACGGCGTTTGTCATCAATGAGAGATACTAAAGTTGCTAAAGATGATGTAGCAGAAATTTTGTTTGAAATGGGAATGAGACTCAAAGGCAATGAATTTGTTCCCCAATTAAAACAAGCTGTAACCATTGATGATGATGTTTATACGGCTGTACCAATTATAGAAGAGACCAAAAAATGGGAATAATCTAGAACTAACGAGTTGAAAGCTTAATTAGTTAAGTTTTCAACTCTCTACTTCGCTGACGTAGTTAAAAACTAGAATCAGGGGTTGTCGCTTATGAGCTTATTTCAAGAAAATCCAGCTGGAATGAATCAGCTGGAATATTTTGTTCCTGAGCCTAATCACCTCAATCAAGAAACAGAAACTGACGTAGAAAAGCTAGTCAACTTGTTGGTTGATTTAAACATTATGCGCTCAGATAAATATGATAATGAGTTAACTACTGAGCATAGCAATACAACAACCTTACCATCAGAAATTAGCGAAGAGAAGATAGAAATAGATAAATCAAATGTAGAGAATCACAGAGAAGAGAAGATAGAAATAGATAAATTAGATGTAGAGAATCGCAGCGAAGAAAAGATAGAAGTAGATAAATTAGATGTAGAAAAGCAGGAAGATTTATCAACTGCTCTTCTAGCAGCAATTGAAGAACAAACTCAACAAATAATTTCTCTTCCAGTAGCGATCGATAAGTTAGAAGCAGCTAAACCTTCAGCATCATTACTGGAATATTATGATGATAATGTCGAAGAATTATATGATGCTTATAAACGTTTACAAGTTCTTTTATTAGAACCAGAATTAGGCGATCTAGATAATTTAATTAAAAACCTTGAACAAAAACTTGCTAATATTGAACAGCAAATTTATGAGCCGCAACAGTTAATCAATTTACTTTTACCAATTATTTCTGAATTATTGAGTCGTAAAATTAATGATTCACAACAATCAAAAGAATCAATAATTAATACTATAACTCCCATAGTTCATGATTTAATTAAAGCCAAAACTCAGGAAGATGAAAATAGTATAGCTAGTGCTATTTCCTCAGCTATTTCTCCGGCAATTTTTCTGGAAGCACGTCAAGATCCAGAGGAATTAGCAACAGCAATTGCGCCGATAATTGCTCAAGCGATTAAGAAGCAAATTAAGCTAGAACCGGAAGCGATGATTGAGGCTCTTACGCCAATTATTGACCGGGTAATTAAGAATAAAAGAGAAGAGGATAAAGAGGCTTTAATTCAGGCGATCGCGCCGCTACTTCCGCCAGCAATTTCTCAGCAAATTCGCAGCCATCCCCAGGAAATTGCTCAAGCGATCGCGCCGGAATTAGCAGCAGCAATTAAAGAACAAAATAAATTAGATGAAAATGCGATTTCCAAAGCATTAGCATCAGAAATGGGAAAAGCAATTAAAGAACAAATAGCGATCGAACGAGATGCAATGGTAGATGCTCTCTACCCGGTGATTGGGAGTACTATTAGCAAATATATGGCGGATGCGATTCGATCGATCAATGAAAAAATTGAAAATACTTTAAGTTTAGAAGGAATAAATCGCAAAATTCGCGCTAGAATGCAGGGGGTTTCGGAAGCAGAATTAATTTTAAAAGAAGCGATTCCTTTCAGCATTCGCGCCGTATTTTTAATTCAAAAAAGCTCAGGTTTGTTAATTGCAGAAACTCAACCGGAAGACAAAGAAAAACTAGAATCAGATATGGTAGCAGGGATGCTCACAGCTATTCGTAGTTTTGTGAATGATTGCATTGCTCGATCGGGAGAAGTTTCCGAAATTGATGCGATCGATTATGGCAATTCTAAAATTATTTTAGAAGTAGCAGGATATTGTTATTTAGCCGTAGTAACCCAAGGAAAAACTCCCCAGTGGTACATTCGGAGAATCCAAAGAACCCTCTACAAGATTGTCCATGTTGCTGGT
Source organism: Floridaenema fluviatile BLCC-F154 (assembly GCF_041929135.1). Classification (NCBI taxonomy): domain Bacteria; kingdom Bacillati; phylum Cyanobacteriota; class Cyanophyceae; order Aerosakkonematales; family Aerosakkonemataceae; genus Floridanema; species Floridanema fluviatile. The sequence continues at coordinate 8,409 of NZ_JBHFNS010000077.1, forward strand.
AATGAAATAGAAAATTTTGCGGGAGATCCTGATACTATTCCTCGAAAAGTTCACGAATTTTTAGCCAAATTAATTAAGATTGACGGCTCAGATGCAAAACCTCACAGTTTTCGACCTCCCGGACTGTTAATTTTGGCTTCCTTACTGTTAGGTGTAATTATTTTACCTTGGGGATTCTTTCAATATCGTTATAGTCTAGAAAGCCGCCTAGAAAAAGAGACAATGCAAGCTTTAGCATCGGTTCCCGAATTAGCTGTTTATCGTTTAGAAGCGCGTGCGAATAATGGTAAATTGCAGCTTTCTGGAAAATTACCAAATCAGTATCTTCGCAGCAAAGCTGAAGAAATAGTGAAAAAAATTGCCCCCGATCGGTTGTTAGAAAATAAAATTATTGCAGTGGAAATACCGCCTAGTCCTGCGGAAATAGCTTCTGAAGTAAAACGGGTAACATCTACATTGAATAAAATTAATGGAATTACTGTTTATTCCCTGTACTCAAATGGTAAATTGACTGTTAAGGGAAGGGTATCACAAGTTGAAGATGCGGAAAAAATTACTCAAGCATTCAAGCAAATTCCGGGGGTAAAAACTGTTACTAATACAGTGCAAGTGCAACCGGAAGCGATCGCCGCTAGGATTTATTTTGACTCAGGATCGGCAGAGTTGAAAGCAACAGATCGAGAGAAAATTTTGCAGATCAAAACACTTTTAAATAGTTATCCTGGCTTGTCTTTGCGAATTATGGGTTATAGCGATCGCGTTGGTTCTTTGGAAACCAATCTTAAGTTAGCACAATCGCGAGCAGAAACAGTTAGAAATGCTTTAATTACTCAAGGAATCGATTCAAAAAGATTGCAAGCTCTGGCAGCACCTACACCTCCTTTAGGTGTAGATTCTCAAAAACCATTGTGGTTAGCTAGATGCGTTGAATTTCAACCTGTGGTGTCGCAGAAAAATAATAAGTAATTATGTCTACAATCTCGAAAAAAATTTGTTTGGTGGGTGATTTTGGGGTAGGAAAAACCAGCCTGATTCGGCGTTTCGTAGAACGTCAATTTAGCGATCAATATTTGTCTACTGTGGGAGTAAAAATTTCCCGAAAAACCATTGAATTAGCCGCCAAATCAGAGGAGAAAGCTCAAAATTTACAATTGATGATTTGGGATTTGGAAGGACATACTAAGTTTAAAGCGATCGCACCCTCTTATTTACAAGGAGCTAGCGGTGCAATTATAGTTGCAGATGTTACCCGTCAAGAAACAATCGATCATTTAAAGGAACATTTAAACCTGTTTCTCTCAATTAATTCCAAAGGATTTATTATTATTGCTTTTAATAAATCTGACTTATTTGATGATGAAAAAATGGATAAAATACTTACTACCTATGACTTTAAGGAGCAGGTGCAAGTTTTATCTACTTATGCCACTTCCGCAAAAACAGGTAAAGAAGTCGATCTGATTTTTGAACAACTAGCTCACAAAATAGTTTTCCCCGAATAAATTATATTTTCTTTAACCGATAACTAAAATGAGAAATATCTGCGGTAGCTTTATGATGGTGCGACTATTGAGAAATTTCCCATCTACCTAATAAGCAACTATGAAACAATCAAAAATTGAGCAAATCTTTAACCAAAAACTAATTTTGACATCGATCGATTACTTAGTAATCGACAAAAATTTTAAAGTGGTTGAAATATCAGCGGGAGTAGAAAACTTTACCGAACTTTCGCCAGAAGTAATATTACATAAAGATGTTAGTGAAGTTTTCCCCGAATTAGTGGGAGTAGAGGGTATTCTCAGGGAAGTTTTGCAAGGCGATCGCCAGTATTTTGATTATAAAGGTATTGCGCGTTTTACTGCATCTAATTCTACTTTATACATGAATCTTTATGTTATTAAAGACGACGAAATTACAAATAATCAATTACTCGTAATCTTAGAAGATGTCACAGAAAAAATGCTCCTAGAGCAAACTTTAATTCAAAGAAATAACGAATTAGAACTGTTGTTGAGTAGGCTATCTGCCTCTAACCAATACATCGATAAAATTATCAGTTCAATGGCAGATGCTTTGTTAGTTACTAACCAAGCTGGAAAGATTAGAACTATAAATAAAGCAGCGGAAAAATTATTTGAATATAGTGAAGCTGATTTAATTAACCAACATATATCACTGATTATTAGTAATTGTGAAAACCAATTAAAGATATTTTACGAGGAGGTGTTATCTATTGGGGAATCCTTACCAGACATAGAATTAACTTGTCACACAAAAACAGGAAAACAAATTAGCGTTTCCTTCTCCTGCGCTATTATTCCTACAGAAATTCCAGGCATTCAAGATTACTTATATATTGGTAGAGATGTCACCGAAAAACAAATAATTGAGCGAGAGAGAAAGCGAATAGAAAAGCGGTTGTTTGCCCAGTATTTTATCAGTCGTGTACTTTCAAATTCAGATACTCTTAAGGAAGCACTACCAAAAATTATTCTGGCAGTATGTGAAACTTTAAATTGGGATATAGGTGAATTTTGGATACGGAGAATAAATCAGGAAAATCTCCAATTACAATGCTTAGAAATATGGTTTAAACCACAGATCGAAGTCACCGAATTTGTGGAAGTAACTAAGCAAACGATTTTTAATTTAGGTGAAGGTTTACCGGGGAAAGTTTGGGAAGCAGGTACTCCTGTATGGAGTAATGATTTAGCTAATGATGCTAGCGTAAAGCGATCGCAAATTGCACTCAAAGCTGGAATATCCACCGCATTTGTATTTCCGATTCAGCATGAAAATGAAATTTTAGGAGTCATGTCTTTCTTTAGCTGTCAGCACCAAGGATACGACGAACATTTCTTACAAACAATGCTAACTATTGGCAATCAAATTGGACAATTTATGCAGCGGGAAAAAGCAGAATTGGCGTTGCGTTATGAACAGGAACAAACCGAACGCTTATTGCTGAACATTTTACCGCAAAAAATTGCCCAAAAATTGAAAAGTCAACCTAGCACTATTGCTGATTATTTTAATGAAGTTACCGTAATGTTTGCAGATATCGTTGGGTTTACACAGCTTTCTTCCCGCATCTCACCAACTCAATTAGTAGAAATGTTAAACGAAATTTTTTCTGGGTTCGATCGACTAGCCGAAAAGCATAATTTGGAAAAAATTAAAACTATTGGCGACGCTTATATGGTAGTAGCAGGATTGCCCAAAGCACGAAAAGATCACGCGATCGCGATCGCTGAAATGGCACTGGATATGCAAACGACAATTACTCAATACAATGAAAAAAACCACGAACTTTTAAGTATGCGAATTGGCATTAGTAGCGGAGATGTAGTTGCTGGTGTAATTGGCACAAAAAAATTTATTTATGATTTGTGGGGTGATACAGTTAATACTGCTAGTCGCATGGAATCTCAAGGTTTGCCAGGGAAAATTCAAGTTACAGAAGCAACTTATCAATATTTGCGCGATCGCTACTTATTTGAACAACGCGGATTTATCGAAGTCAAAGGCAAAGGAGAAATGCTTACCTACTTCTTAACTGGGAGAATTGAAAATGTCGGAAACTAATCCCCAACTAACCTCAGATGAACTTCAAGAATGGCAAATGAAAATTACTATTGCCAACCTACATAATATTCTTTGTCATTGTCGCCACTGTGACAAAGAATGGGTAGCATCTACTTATGAAATATGTAGTTGTGGAAGTAACGAAGTGGAACACATTCTTTGTTGGCAGTTCCCTGATGACTAACCCTGGCAAATCTCAAATCAACTAATAACTTAATCTAATCAAATGAAAAATTACCCGTTTAAAAGTAAAATCAAAAAAGTACTTCTAAATCACCCGATCGGGTGATCCTATTGTAGGACGACAAAAACCAGAAAATTTAGGAAGCTTAGGTAATAATCAAGCGAGTTTGAGCAAAGTATGAGAATTATTAAACTGCAAACACTTAGAGGGCCAAATTACTGGAGTATTCATCGCCACAAATTAATTGAAATGTGGCTGGATCTCGAAGAAATGGATGAAATTTATTCCAACGAGATTCCTGAATTTTATGAAGGTTTAGTCGAAGTTTTACCAAGTTTAGAAAATCATTTTTGCTCGCCTGGACATCGCGGAGGTTTTCTCAAACGAGTCAAACAAGGAACATTAATGGGGCACGTTATTGAGCACGTTGCCTTAGAATTACAAACTTTAGCCGGAATGCGAGTTACATTTGGTCGCGCCCGGAGTACTAGCAAACCAGGAATTTATCGCGTAATATTTGAATATCGCCAAGAAGTAGCTGGTCGTTATGCAGCAAAAGCAGCATTAAGATTAGTAGAAACTATTATCGATCGCGGTTACTATCCCGAAAAAGAACTAAAATTAGACTTGGCAGATTTAAGAAAATTAAAAGCAGAAACATCTCTTGGTTTAACCACAGAAGCAATTTTGAAAGAAGCCGAAGCCCGAAAAATTCCTTGGACAGAATTACCAGCGAGAGGTATTGTTCAATTAGGTTATGGCATTCATCAAAGGCGGATTGTTGCTGCCCAAACTAGCAATACTAGCTTGCTAGGAACTGAACTTGCTTGTGATAAAGAAAGCACTATTAAAATTTTACGGGAAGCTAATTTGCCTGTTCCTAAAGGCAAAGTAATTTACCGCTTTCGCCACTTAGAAAATGCCATCAATGAAATAGATTTTCCGATCGTGATTAAACCTTTAGATGGCAATCATGGCAGAGGAATCACCCTAAACATTAACTCTTGGCGCGATGCAGAAGACGCTTACGACTTGGCAAAGAGTGAATCAAAATCCGGCGGAGTGTTGGTAGAAAGATATTATAGAGGACGTGATTTTCGGGTATTAGTAATTAACGGCAAAGTTGTGGCTGTAGCCGAAAGAGTACCCGCCCATGTAATTGGAAATGGCAAATCAACAATTGCTGAATTAATAGCACAGGTTAACCAAGATCCGCGTCGGGGTGAAGGGCATGAAAATATCCTGACTCGGATTACAATTGACGAACATAGCGAACAACTTTTAGACCAACAAAGATTAAGTTTAAATAGCATTTTAGAACCGGGAGAAATCTGCTATTTAAAAGCAACTGCGAACTTGAGTACTGGAGGAACTGCGATCGATCGCACCGCAGAAATTCATCCCCAAAATATTTGGATTGCCCAAAGAGCCGCCAGAATTATCGGTTTAGATATTGCCGGAATTGATATTGCTTCCCCAGACATTTCTCGCCCCTTAACCGAAGTAGATGGCGTAATTGTAGAAGTTAACGCTGCACCCGGATTAAGAATGCACTTGCAACCAAGCGAAGGGACACCACGCAACGTTGCTGCACCGATTTTGGATATGTTATATCCGCCCGATCGCCCCGATCAAATTCCCATTATTGCCGTCACTGGAACTAACGGTAAAACTACCACAACTCGCTTAATTGCTCACATTTTCCACCAAAGCAAAAAAACCGTAGGTTACACAACTACAGACGGCACTTATATCGGTGATTTCTTAGCAGAACCAGGAGATAATACTGGCCCCCAAAGCGCCCAATTAATCTTACAAGATCCTTCGGTAGAAGTGGCAGTTTTAGAAACAGCTAGAGGCGGAATTCTCCGGTCTGGATTAGCATTTTCTCAATGCGATGTTGGCGTAATTTTAAATGTTTCTGAAGACCATTTAGGATTGCACAATATCAACACTTTAGAAGACATGGCTCATGTTAAAAGTGTGATTGCTGAAGTAACTAGTCCCAATGGTTTCGTAGTATTAAATGCTGACGATCCATTAGTAGCAGCAATGGGGAAAAATGACCGAGTAAAAGCTAAAGCAGTTTACTTTTCAATGGATCGTTGGAATCCGATAATTTGGGAACATATCCAAAATGGTGGAGTCGCCGCAGTTTATGATAATGGTTACATAAGTTTCCTTTCCGGGGAAAATGTAATTCAAGTCGAACAAGCGGTAAATATTCCGTTAACTTTGGGCGGAAAAGCACCTTTCATGATCGCTAATGCGTTAGCTGCTGCGGTTGCAGCTTACGTGCAAGGCGTAAGCGTGGAAGATATTAGTACCGCTTTAAGAACTTTCCGCGCTTCAGTGGAACAAACTCCCGGAAGAATGAACTTAATTAATTGGGGAAATTTCCAAGTTTTATTAGATTATGCTCATAATCCGGCTGGGTATCAAGCTTTAGGTCAATTTGTGGGAAATTGGTTAACAGGAGAACGCATCGGTGTAATTGGTGCTCCAGGCGATCGCCGTGACCAAGATTTGCAAAAATTAGGAGTATTAGCTGCCCAAATTTTCGACCGAGTTATTATTAAAGAAGATGAGGATAATCGGGGTCGTAAACGTGGAGAAGTTGCGGCTTTAATTGCGGAAGGAATTACCCAAACAAATGCTGATTTTCCCTACGAAATTATTTTGGATGAACAGACAGCGATCGAAACTTCTTTGCTCAAAGCTAGCGAAAATAGTTTAGTGGTAATTTTGCCCGATAAAGTCGATCGCGCCTTAAATTTACTCAAACAACCCGCCATGTTATAGCAAGAATTGTAGAGACGTTTCATGAAACGTCTCTACAGTTTATTTTGCCACTTTAAACTGGCTTGCCATTTTCTCGATCGCTAAATTGAGACATCAAAATTTGCCGATCTTTCATGGAGATTTCTTGTTGAGGTTTACCGATTTTAATGCCTTTGTCTGCTAAAGCAATTTGGATGCGACGATTAAATTCTCGACTCACTTTCCATTGTTCCAAAGGTTTAGTTTTAAACCAAATTCGCACCAGCAATCCAGCGTGAGAAACTGAATCAATCCCTAAAACTTCTGGAGGTTCCACAAGCAAATTTTGCCATTCAGATTCGGCAAATAACTGTTGAGCAACATCCCGAATTACTTGCAGAGCAAAATTAACATCGCTGTCATAAGCAATGGTAATCGCCACATTAGCCCGCGACCAAGTTCGCGTTAAATTACTAACCCGATTAATTTGGCTATTGGGAATAGTAATAAATTCCCCGTCAGCATTGCGAATTTGAGTAATTCTCAGGTTGAGATTTTCCACAAAACCAGCTACATTATCAACCGCGATAATATCCCCGATCGCATACTGATCTTCTAACAAAATCAAACAGCCATTTACCAAATCCCTAATCAAGTTTTGCGAAGCGAGAGAAACCGCAAAAGCGATTACCGCCCCCAAAGCTAATACTGAAGTAATCGGCACATTAAACCGATCCAAAATTATCAGTATTGCCGTCAAGTAAAGCAGGAAAACTTTTAACCCTTTGAGTGCTTTAGTAATCGTAGTCACTCGCAAATATTTGCGGGTTGCCACATCTGCTGCCGTCAAATTACTACTTTGCCACGCTTCAGCAAAGCGATCGATCATAATATTCGTGAGCCGATTTAAGAAACCTGTAACAAACCAAACTATCAATAGTAAAATCGGAAAAGCCACAATGCCAACAGCAATTGTTTCCGTTTCAGGGAATTGATAAAAAATAAACATCAATCCCACTAACCAAATACCAATCTGCGCCCAAAATAACAACCAGATTAAAAATGAATTAATGTCCAGTTGTTTTTGGAGATTAAACTTATGATGTAGCGTACCGAGAAAAACTGATTGATGAAAATTAGTCGATCGCGATTTTAAATCCGCCTTCGCTAAAGATTCGTGATTTTCTTGGCTTTCCTCTAATTTGAGGAATTTGCGATGCTTTCTGAGCAATCTTTGTAACACCCAAAAAATCAAGCTAGCAGTTAGCATCAATACCGCAATTTGCAAAGCAACACGCAGTTGTTCGGGAAATTTTTCCGGTAAGCGTCTCACCAAAGCTTTATACAATTCTTGTTGCAGAATTTTTTCCCATCGTTGCGCCAATTCAGGTATTTTTAATCCCTGATATTCCGCATCTGTTGGTGTTACTGTCAGCAGAATTTGCGGTTGAGAACGATATTTATCTGTAGCGTAGATAGTGGTTAAACCATTTTGAATTGCGGTGAAGACTCGCAAGGTTTTTGGATCGAAAGCAGTATCGTATTTTCTCCCAGATTGCGATCGCCATTTAGGATCGTAAGCAATAACTCTCCTCAGATTGGCTTCAATTTGTTGTACTCTCACTTCCACAGGAATATTACCTTGCGGATCGTTCCGATCGATCACCGTAGGAGAAGCAACAGTCAAGATTGTTTCATTCTCAAAATTGACAGGCGCTACCTCAATTAATCCTAAACGCCTGACATCGCTGGGCGGTTGACGTGGATCGACGGTACTCGCCTCTGGAAAAGAAAATTGTGCCCAGGTAATCGGTGTCCATCCGATGACTAAAAAAGCACTGAACAATATTGCCACCACAATTCCGGCAACTTTACGTAATTGCTTGTTAATCAAAGGTGTAATTAAGTTTTTGCGTAACTTCATTTGAACCTCGAATTACCTCAAGTAACAGCTTATCAGCTTAAAATAAATTCGGCGATTCGACAAATCACTCATTACCAGAAACTCAGATAAGCTAAATTTTCAACACTTTATTTCGTTGCATTGCTTCGCCCACAGTAATATTTAGCTCATTTCCAATCAACAACACCAAACAACTGAGATAAATCCATAATTGCAACACTATAAAACCGCCTACAGTACCATAAACACGATTAAAATTGCCATAACTAGAGACGTAAATTTTAAATCCTTGAGACAGAACTGCCCATGCTACTGTAGCAAGAATTGCTCCTGGTAAAATCGGAGTTCCCGAAACCCAACGACTAGGGCCAAAACGGTAAATAAAGGCGATCGCTAACGCCGCAATTCCTAAAGCCACAGGCAAACTTAAGCGTTGCCAAAATCTTAAAACATCAAACTGCGCCCAGTAATCTTGGCTAGCAGCAAGATTCACCAAAAAATCAGTAACAAATACTAACCCTAAAGCACTAATCAGTAAAAACATAGTTGCTATGGTTAGCAATATAGAAAGTATTCTCGCTTTCCAGAAAGGTCGAATTTCTTCTGGAGAAAGTCGCCGCATCTTATCCAAAGCATACATTCCCGAACTCATTCCCGCTGAAGCTGACCAAATCCAAAACAGAAAGCTAAGGGAAAATAATGATTGACTTTCGGCTCTAAGTACTTCCTGAATAAAGCCACCAATGAGAAATGATACTTCATCTGGTACGACTTTTGTCACTCTAGTTAATAGAGTTTCAAAAGTGTTTTGTAACGGTTCAAATAATGCAATAGCTGATAAAAATGCCATAATTGCCGGAAACAAAGACAGCATAATATGATAGGTCATTTCCGCAGCTAAACCTGGTAATCTCTGGATGAAAGTCCGTTTTAATACTTCTCGGACGATCGCAAAGTTGAGGTACTTAAAAAACCGGAAAAATCGACGTAACATAGTTTTTATAAAAAACAGGTCGTATTTTTCTTAGTTTAAACTGAACTGGAACGATAATCAAAGCTTGAATCGTTGTATTGGCTACATTTGCCAAGTTCGCAAATCTGGCATATCATTATTTAGTTCTCGATTAATTTTCATCCTTAAGGTGAGGAACAATCCACCAGCAACTAACCAAAAAAATAGATGAAATTCCATTTTCTCCAGCAAATTTCTCAAAAACTATCGCTTTTAGCAACTGCAAAATTGGGCAGTTATTCCCTCTAGATTCCTCTGTTTCTCAGCGGCTGTAGCTACAATTGGAAGCAAAGTGAACCATAGAGCATATCCCTGCTAAAATTTTTACTAAAATCAAAGTTGATTCCCCTGATAATTACAGACTGTAGGGTATCAGCCCACACCCCTAAACTCCACAAAAATTGTAAATTCTTTCCAGCAGGTTTATTTGCAAAGTCATGATTTAGCCAAATTAAATCGTTAAAATTTGTAACGAGATCTTGCCACTTTTCTGTATACTCAAATAAGTACAGAAACGAAATATATCGACTGAGCGTGAAAACGTTGTTTATCGTTCAAATGGAAAAAATTTATGTTGAGAGTTGAACCCCAAAACCGCCCCCTCCTCAAACAAGGAATTAAAGGAGATTGGGTTGTATTTCTGCAAGATGAATTGAACGGATGTGGCTATGGGCCATTAAATTTAGATGGAGATTTTGGCTCGCAAACTTTAGCAGAAGTTAACAAGTTTCAAAAAAATCTCGGTCTGGTGGTAGATGGCATAGTTGGTAGAATTACTTGGACTAACCTGGATAAACATAAAAAAATAATTGGCTGGATGCCAGAATGGCCCAGTTCCCTAACTTTAAGAGGAATGGGTGGTGCTGATAGCTTGCAAAGAGTCCAAGCTTTCATGATTCCAGAAGCTTGGAAATATATGGGTACTTTTCCGCGTTTTTGGGGCAGATATTTCCAAGGTAATTTGAATTTTGGCGAATACCTGCGAGCAATAGAAAATAAACCTCTCCGCAATGCAGGAATTAGAGTTTTACCCATTTCTCGCCAAACTAATAGAGTAGATGAAAGTCAACAAGTAGGAGAACAATTAGGGGCGCTTCATGCTAGAGATGTTTTAAACACCTTTGGCGAAAATTATTTAGCCTCCCAACAAGTAGACGGTTTTTATTTTTTCCTAGATGTGGAACCAACAGATCCTTTATCTGTTGGTTTTTATATAGGATGGTCAACTGCGGTAATTAAAAGTAGTACTAAGGTAAGATTATTACCTGCTGTTTACTTAAATGCAGCAGATAGTATTACTACTAAAAACCTTAGTGCAGCCATGAAATCTGGCGCACAATGTCATGGTTTATGGGTGGCTAACTATGGTAATAATCAGGCGCTAATTTACCCTTGGAATAAAGCCAAAGCTAAAGTTGCAACTCCAGTTCCCTGTAAAGTACTCATGCGTCAATATGCCGGAGACATTAAAAATGGGTTATATGATTTCAATCAAATGAATCCATTTTTAGATAATCAAGAATTAGTCTTGAAGAGATTGATTTTACCTCCTGCATAACTATCGAGCTATCCTCCCAAATTTTTCTCGCCGGAAAATTGCGAATATCCTCTCGGTTTATGGTAATTTGGGAGGAAATCCAACAAATAGTCAGGTTGATTTATGGCTTTTAATATTAATGCTCTAAATTTACAAACAATTAGAAAAGGATCGACAGGATCTTATGTTAGTGCTTGGCAACAATTTTTACAGTCGAAAAGCTTTTCTATTGGTGCAGCTGACGGAGTATTTGGTAATGTCACAGATATAGCTACTCGCAATTATCAAGCCAGCAATAATTTAACTGTAGATGGAGTGGTAGGGCCAGGAACTTACGCTCGGGCTTTAGAACAGGGATATCTGTTTTTTGTCCCTAATCGCACTGCTAATATGATGTTGACTTATCTCAACTTTGGCGGAGCAGAAATTAGAGATTTGCAGCGCAGTTTAAATATTATCGGCCCTTTGGTTCCGCCATTAGCAGTTGATGGTGATTTTGGGGCGAGAAGTGTTGAAGGATTAGCAGAAACTTATAAAAAAATAGATATCAACTTTCGTCCCAGATTAGAACAAACTCTTTCAACAGCAACTAAACAAAAATTAGGCGCAGATTTACCAGCAGCTTTAGATATTATTACTGAATATGCCAGAAGATTAAGGCAGCAATTAAGTGGTGCTCATTGGGTGAGATTTTTTCCCGGTAGCATTTCCATAGCTGATTTAGCTTCACCATTTCGCCAAAGAGTGCAAGCATTTGAGCAAGCACTAAGAGCCGCAGGAGCAAAAATGGTAATTGCGGCTACTTACCGACCTCCACAAAGAGCTTATTTAATGCACTATGCTGCCCGTATTTCTCGTGGAGAAATTGCTCCTCAAAATGTACCTTCTTATGCTGGTGTTTATATTGATTGGGTACATTATACAAATGCGGGTTCTGTGCAAGCAGCAAGAGATATGGTAAATGCTTATGGGATTGGTAATAATCCTGTAGCTTTAGTTTCTCGCCACACTCAAGGTTATGCAATTGACTGGGAAATTACTTGGTCAGGAACATTAAATGTGAGAAATGCTCAAGGCAGAATAGTTAGTATTGGCACTCCTCGAACTAGTTATCAAAATAGTATTCTTTGGCAAGTTGGGGCGACTTATGGTGTAATTCACTTAAGATACGATCCACCACATTGGTCGATCGATGGAGGTTGATTTAAGCTAGTTCGTTGTAGTGACTTTAGTCTTACTTTTTGATAAGGGAACGACTGAAGTCGCTACTACGAACTTAGAAATTGCTGGTAGTTTCTGGTGTCCAATCTTCTCCAAGACGCAGGGTTAAATCGGATTCAATATCACCTATAGAAGCAGATTCAATTTTGCCTATTCCTAAAGTGGACTGGAATTTTTCTGCTGCTTTAATATCACCTTTTTGCACAATAATTTGGGTGTTTCTTTCGGTTTCGGGCCAATCACGAACTAAATAAATATTGCGGAAACCTAATTTTCTTAAATATCGAGCAGCGCGACTACTCATGTTTGGTTGACCAGAAGCATTTTGAATAGCGATGCGGATAGAAGTTTCCGAATTATTATCAGTTTCCTTAGCAATTTCCTTAACTTCTACACCAAAAAAGTCTTGCATAACCCGATCGCGTTTTCCCTCATCCACTACCCAATAACTCCTGCCATCAAATTCTCCTGTTTCGCTAAATCGACCAGGCAACATTACCATTTTAATATCAGTTTTTTCTAAGTTCATGCCAAAATTTGCCAAAGCTAACATTTCTTCCCAATTAATATTAGTATCAACATAGTTTTGCATGACAGAAATAATTTGAGGTAAGCGAGGCAAAATACCAGGATTTATTAAACGTTGTCTTAAGGCTTTTAGTAATAACTGTTGTCTTTGGACTCTGCCAATGTCACCATTTTCATCTTGACGAAATCTCGCAAATTGTTCTGCTTGTTCTCCATTTAAAGTTTGCAAACCTGGTTCTAAATTAATTTCTAACCCTTGAGTTACATCTTTATAGTGCATTTTTTTGGGGACAAAAACTTCCACCCCACCGACTAAATCAACTAATTGGCGGAAAGCTTCTGTGGTGACTCGGACATAGCGATCGATCTTAACTCCATCCAAAGTGTCGCTCACAACTTCCGCGGCTAAAGCTGCACCACCATCAACATTGGCTTGGTTAACTTTTTCAATGCTTAAAAATGGATTATTAACATGAGTATCGCGGGGAATAGACAGCATTTTCACCGAGTTATCACTGGGATCTAAACGCACTAATAATAATGTATCGCTGCGACCATTTAAACCAGCAGGTGAGTCTGTCGGTGCATCAGGAACTCGATCGACTCCCATCACTAAAATATTAACTGGTTGCGTCATTTTGTGAACAGCAAACTTTTGGACAATTTGGGTTAGCGATCGCGTTTCCTGTTCTCCAGCGACGAAAGGTAAAGGCGTAAAAATCCCTAAACCAATTCCTAAACTAGCAGCAACAGCAGTTGTTACCCCAAACGTTAAACCCCAGAAAAAACTACGATCTTTCCCAGTTGACTGAATTCGTTTTACTGCACTATTTTTTAAAGTTTGCCATCGCTGAACCGGAGTAGTCTTCTCCGTTTTTGATGACAAGTTAACCGACTGAGACTCGGAACCATTTTCGATCGGTTCTGCTGTATCGAACATTTGTAACACTCCTACCACACCAAAAGCAATTTTGACTTGCTTATATCAAGTTAGTTTAATGAACTAACTGGAAATAGAAAACGGCTAATCGCCTTTTTTGTCAAGTCACAGCATTATACAGGGATTTTACCTGTTGTAGAAGAGTATAATCTGAAACCAAAAGTAAGTTGTTGCGCTTCAGCGCCAGTTTGCCGCTGAAGCGCAACAACTTACCTAATTCGGTTGTACGCTGCTAAACAGAGTTTGCCAATTTACTCTATTGGCGGAGGTTTCTGTTTCTTTGACTTCAAAGGTGAGGTTACAAGCTTTCGGTTCTTCTAATGTCTGTACGCAAAGTTCGGCGATATCTTCCCGGCTTACCTTACCGCGAATATTGTCGCCTTGTTCAAAAACTAAACTTTTCCCTCCTGCTTCTTCAGTTAATGCAGTAGGTCTGATAATTGTGTAAGCAATTCCACTTTCTCGGACGCTATCTTCTCCCCGCAATTTCCAAGTTAAGATTCCCCCTAACGCATCATTCATTCTCACTGCTGGAGGTTCTTCTTCTAAGTTAATTCCCGGACGACCTGGACGAGTAACACCAGCAGAACTGACTAAGATAAACTGAGGTAAACTCGCGCCATTATAAGCTTTAATCGTTTCAATTTGTAAGGCAAAACCGCCTGGGGTAAAGTTGGGATTAAGTGCGCCATCATATTCAAATTTACTCAGCATTAATTGGCAAGAACGAATGTTACTAGCATCGATCTTTTCGGAATCAGGTACAGTTTTGGCGCGAAAAACGGGAACTAAATCGACAAAAGGAATGCGAATATCTAGCCAGGTATTGGGAATTGTATCGAAGGAATAGCTATAACCAATTCCATCCCATTTGGTATCAGTTCGTAGGAAAAATTTATAACGGTTGCCATCACCTTTGACGCGCAACTCGACACCTTCGTAAGCAGATAAATCTAAAGCTGTGTCAAAATTGCGAGTGCGAATGGAAGCAAAACCTCCCGAATTAGCAGTGGAAACATTCCCAGCAAATAAAGCAGTATTATCTACTAATTGGATATTGCTGGCGCTAACTCCACCCATAACTACATCATCGATCGCACCCCAAACATTTTTAATTTCCTCCCCAGCATTACCAAAATCAAAAATCATTTTCTCATCAGCTTTTCCTAAATATTTTGCTGCTGCTTGCACCAAGTTTTTCACACCTTGGTATTCCACAAGTTCGGGAGAATCTACCACTTCCGGCAGATAAAATTTCACGCCTTGATAATACTTTTCCCGGTTAGGAGTGTCGCCTTCTACAGGTTGCACTCGCGCACCTGTACAACAAATTACAGCAGTAATATTGCGAAAAACTTGCTCAGTTAAAGTTTCCGGTTTGGTAATATCACCTGCTACTAATTCTAGGTTATTACCGAACATTTCTTGTGCTTTTTCCAGATTTCGCACCAAAGCGCGGACTTGATAACCTCGATCGACAAGTCGTTTGACAACTCGCTTTCCCACACCGCCAGTTGCACCAACTACTAGCACTACTCCCACTCTTTTTCCTCCCTCAAATTCAGTTGATTTTTCAGTGAAATTCCCAGTAAATATCCTTTGAATACAGTTGACAAAGGGTATTACCTCAAAGTAAGTGAGAGTTTGGAAAAATCTGCCAAATTCCCAAGGTGCGCGATTATTTTCCGCCATAATCTATCCTTGCTACTTAGTGCGATCGTCCACTTGTATTTTAAAGGTGATAGTTGGTAATTGGTAGTTAAAGCTTAGCCCCTAAATATTTTCGTTCCCAAATATTACAAGCGTCAATTTTTAGCTCGGATAAATTCATGAGCTTGCAAACTACCCTCAAGGGTACTTTGCTTGACCAGCTTTCGCTAGTAGCTTAGAAGAGTAAACCAAGATATTGCAAAAAGAGAAAATATGTCTGAAGAAAATCTTCAAAATCCTGAGATAGAAAGCCCTTGGAAAAGTTGGTTGCTTACTGCTCTCACAGGTCTGATTGGTACCGCATTGGGAGCGATTCTTCAAGGATATTCAACCCTTCAATTGGAGAGGCAGAAGTTTGAATTTACCTTGATTCAGAAAACGTTAGAAGCTCCCACTCAAGATCAGGCAGCCAAGCAGTTAATATTTTTAGTAAACTCTGGTGTAATTATTAGTTTAGACAGTGAAAAATTAAAAAAAATAGCCCAAACTGATCCGACGCAACTTCCGGTTTTAGTTCCAGATACAGATACATCACGCGAAACATTTTTCAATAACTATGCTAAAGAACTTGGCTATCTTTCTCCACAGGGTAAAGCAGCATTGACCCAAATTTTCAATTTCCTGGGAAAAGATAAAGATATCAGAAACATTCGCCATATTGCTTATATTTTAGCAACTATCAAATATAAAACAAATAATACTTATATCCCAGGTATTGAGAGTGAAGAGCTTGGTAAACAATATGAAAATAGAGAGGATTTAGGTAATGATAAACCTGGTGATGGTTCCCGTTACAGAGGGCGTGGCTATATCCATATAACAGGCAAAGAGAATTACACAAAAATGAGCAAAGTGTTAAATTTCCAGGGTACAGATAATGATTTAGTTCAACATCCAGATAAAGCTGCTGACCCACAAATTGCATATCGGATACTTATGTATAATCTGAATACAGGATATTTTACTGGTAGGAAGCTCAGTGAATTCATTACAGATAATAACGTTGATTACCTCAATGCACGTCAGGTAATAGATCGAAAATTTGACAGGGCAACAGAAATTGCTAATAATGCCCAAAAATTTGAAATGATTCTCCGTGAAAGTCTTCCCAAGAAAACAAATTAAATCTAGGCTAATCTCAAGGATATCTTACACCAATTACATCAAATATCATCAAAAATTTACCAAATTGTCGGAGTCATGCCACAATTACTCTTTTAGTATACTGGTAATGAAAGAATACAATTTTTGTTCCCTTAAGCCTTAAGTATTTGTTATTTTATCACTGAGGAGAGGCGATCGATCCTCTCCCCACTCTTCCCCAATACCTCAGCATCTAATTTCCCTTCTTTTGCCGCTGTCATTAAAGCATACATCGCATCATAATATAAATTTTTATCATAAGAAAGCAAAATCAAATCCACTCCGGCATTAATCGATTTGACCGTAGCATTTGCCACCCCATCCTTACTGCCATAAACCGCTTGCATTCCAAAATCATCGGTAATTAAAACCCCATTATGTTGCCAATTTTGGCGAATAATTTCTGTTACTACCTTATGAGAAAAAGAAGCGGCATTTTCTGGATCTACTGCCATTAATTTAGCGTGTCCAATCATCGTAAATGCTTGGGTATTTTTCATCACTTCCCGAAAAGGAACCCAATCATCATTCATTAACTCTTCTACAGAAGCATTTAACTCTGCTTCGGCAATATGGGTATCTGTGTTAACTCTTCCTAAACCGGGAAAATGTTTAATTGTACATTTAACATTGTATTGTTCTAAAGTTTGGCAATACCATAAGGCGACCTTGGCGACGACTTCTTTATTTTCGGAAATTGCACGGCGAGTAATCTTAGAATATTTATCATTAACAATTTTGACTCCTTTATTTAAATCTACTACTGGTGCAAAGTTCAAATTTACGCCAATTTCGGCTAACTCTTGGGCTTGTTTAGCTGCGTATTCAATGACTTTCTGTTTTTGTTGGTCGATGCTTTTGTCATCATCAATTATTCTGCCTAAAGAAGGTAATTTAGTTAATGGTGGTGATAATTTTGATACTATTCCACCTTCTTGATCTGCCGCAATTAAAAGAGGAGGTAAACCTTGATTTTTGCGGATTTCTTGCAGCGTTTGAATTTCTTGTTTTATCTCCGCTTTGGTTTTGCCATGTACATTTCTGTTAGTAATGAAAACTCCTGCTATTCCTTGTTTTTCCACTAATAATTGTAATTCATCAAAGTCTCTGTAACCAATGACGAAATGTTTACCTAAATTGGCTACTTTCAGGGGTGTTGTAAGTGCAGGAGGTGCGGGAGGTGCGGGAGGTGCGGTAGGTGCAGGGGTTTCAGCGGTTAACTTGTTTAATACAGTTTGTTTTGTTAACAGAAATTTGACTTGGGAAGCTGTACTAATGGAAAGACTAAACCAAGCTAAGGTTAAAATTACTATACTAAGTCGTCTTCTTTTACCGCGAAAGATTTTGTGAAAAGCCCAAATTTCTGTAAGAATCAGAAAGCTACTAATAATAATAATTAGCCAAAATAAAAAGTTTCCCCAATTTGACCAAGCTGGTGTTCTAAAATGAAAAGCTAGGAAGAAAATTGTAAAAGCTAAAAAGAGTCTCAGTAGTCTACTAGAATTACTCATAAAAAAAGCACACCCCAACCAATCCTTTCACCTAACTTTTTCGATCGAATGCGGTTAAGCACCAACTTTGAATAAAATAATTCAGACTGGGGAGAGATGACAAGCTATTTTAGTAATAATTAGTTAAAGTCGTTGCAGTGACAATCTAGCAGTATCTTATATTAAGAACAAGATGAGCGATCGCCCAGCGATACCGATAGCTGATATGATTGATGCCATAATTTCTGCGGGAACTTCTGAGACGGAGACTTTTAACTGCACTTGGAGTGGAGAAATTTGTCCGATCGAAGGGGTAATGTACCTGGAATGTTCGGACAATACACGCTTTCGCGTCGCGCAGAAAGTCACAGAATGGACGGAAGGAAAGCGCAGTTGGCAAATTATCCCTAGCACTGATTCTACAGGCGAAGTGTCACAGGTAACGCTGGTGAGTTCGGAAAGTTTAGCGAGTGACACAGAAGCGCCGGATATCTGTGAGTTAGTGGGAAGGGTGGTACAACTTGGGAAACGTAACTCTTTGGTTCAGTTTAAGATAAAGCGATCGGATCAAAAAACTCTCAAGCTGACTCTGGTTAATTCCCGCAATCTTAATCTCAAACTAAGTCAATTGCTGAAAGTGCAAGCGCAAAGAGTGGGAAAAACTTTGCAAATTTTGAGTGCGGTATCTGTTGAGGAAACTTCGGTAAGTAGTGAAGAAACTCAAGTTACATCTGTCTCAATTTTACCAACAGGAGAAACTTCTAAAAAGCTACCAACCTCCGAAACTCCACCACCAAATGATGCTGCTTTAACTGCACTTTTGGAAGAAACACAACAGTCAGGTTGGCAACTTGCGCCAGCAGTTAAACGGCGAGATGGTTGGGAGTGGGAAGCAGTTTTGCCAAGAACAGGAAAACGCGCCAGAGTGTTGATTAAAGGCAAAAAAATTAAAGTTTATGAGTATGCACCAGAGGTTAAAGAAGTAGTTGAATTAGGAAATACTCAGGAAATAACAATTGATGAGCAAGAGAATTTAAATAGTAGATTAATTGTCCGTCCTTTGGGTGCAGCAAAGGGAATTGGTGCTTCTTGTTTTCAGGTATTTATTGGCCCTTATGAAATTGTAATGGATTGTGGCACTCGTCCGAAAGGTTACGATCCTTTACCAGCGTTAGATCGTTTACAAAACCCGAATTTACTGTTAATTACTCACGCGCATCAAGATCATTTGGGTGCAGTTCCGGTGTTTCATGCAAGGTTTCCAGCTGTGAGGATGATTTGTACTCCGGGAACAAGAGAAATCGCTCATGTAATGTTACAAGATTGTTTGAAAGTTCAGCAAATGAACGAAGATTCGCCGGAACTTTTTGATGAGACGGATTTAGAAAGGACTTTGTTTAGGTTAGAAACTCAACCAATTGGAGTGGATTTTGAACCTTTACCGGGATTAAAGGTAAGATTTATTAATGCTGGTCATATTGTTGGTGCTGCTTGTATTTTTATGCAGTATGGCGATCGATCTTTAGTCTACACAGGAGATTACAATACTACTTCCAGTCGGACAACGGAAGGTTTAAAATTAGCAGATTTGCCGAAAGCAGATATGTTAATTACTGAGTCAACTTATGGCGCAGATAATCATCCTAACCGGAAAGCGCAAGAGAGTGCTTTGTTGGAAGCGATCGCAGAAGTTGTAAAAAATGGTGGTAATGTTTTAGTTCCAGCTTTCGCATTAGGAAGAGCACAAGAAATTATATTAGCAATTCGCACTTCTGCGGTATTTCATAAACTGCAAATTCCCATTTTTGTAGATGGGTTAGTTAGAGCAGTTACCGACGTTTTTCGAGATAATTTAACTTTACTTCCCCAAGCAGTTAAAAACTTCGCCCAACAAAAACAAGAACCTTTCTTCGATCCTAGTTCTCCTTCTCCCGTTATCCCGATTACTTCGCCGAAACAAAGACCTTTAGCAATGGCAAAACCCAGTGTAATTATTGCTAGTTCCGGGATGTTAACGGGAGGGCCTTCAATTTATTATGCTAGTACTTTGTTAGAAAGGGAAAATGCCGCAATCTTCATTTCTGGTTATACTGACGAAGAAAGTCCCGGTCGTTTATTGCAGAATTTAAACACAGGAGATACGGTAACATTAGAAGGCAAAGAGTTAAATGTCAGAGCGCAGGTTCGCAAGTTTAATTTAAGTGCTCATGCTGACAAAGTAGGTTTAACACAAGTAATTCATCGGGTAAATCCCCAGCATTTAATCTTAATTCACGGTTCCCATGAAGCATTACATGAACTCTCGCGTGCGGGAGATTTAAAAGAGAAATATTATATTCATATTCCCTCAGTTGGAGAGGAAATTGTTTATGGAGAAGCGCCGGAACATTTAAGTGCGAGAAGGATAGCACAATTTGATTTACCGAATGAGTTTGAAGTAAATGTAGAAGCAGAAGTCGAAGGTGCTTGGATTAGAATACCAGAAGAAATTATTGAAACAGATCCGCGTTGGCAAATGTTAGCGGAAACTGGGGTTTTAAAAGCGAAATGGGAAGGTTTTCATTTAAAACTTAGTCCGCTAACGCAGAGAGATATTGTGCTGGAGGAAGCGATCGCATCAGGAGAAGATTGTTGTGCAGTTTGTAACTTTTTCCGCGCCGGAAAATGCCAATCCGAAGAAAGTCCCTTGTTTAGTTTTTCCGTAGATCCTACTAGTAAATGTTTAGAATTTATCAGAAAGGGTGTAGTAGGAGAAACCAACGAAAAACCCGAAGATGAAGAGGAAAATTACGCAGAAGAAGACGAAGAAATGGATGATTTTTACTTGCTACCCGAAGATGAAAATTGAAAACTGTAGAGACGTTATATATAACGTCTCTACAGTTAGGTGTAAAACTAACCGATTAAACTAAAGGAATTCGCGCTTTATATCATCAAGAGATAATTTTTTTCCTGCTTTAAACTCCTCTCTTGACTTCTGAATAATTTCCATAAAATCTGGATTCAAACTAAGCGGCAGAGACTCTGGATCGACATTATTCAAAGAAGTAACTACAGCGATCGCTTTACCATGAAGAGTTAGAATAACCATCTCATTACTAAACTCTTCCACGTATGTAGATAATGGTTGTGATGCAGTAGAAATTTCAAGCGTTTTCATTTAGTTTAACCTCTTGACCTGCAATAAATAAATTATTACCTTCTTTTTTTGCAATTGCTAGTATACGTACTGTATCCTGTTCTTCAGATACAACTTCATAAAAAATACGTAAAGCACCTATTCGCAATTCCCAAGGTGCAAGAGGATTTGGGCGCATTGGTTTACGATTTCGAGTTTCTATTAAAGGTTCATACATAAGTTGTTCCTCAATAGATTGAATCACAATAACTCTTTCCCTAGCAGATAAGTAACTAAGATGCTCTCGAATCGATTCAGCAAATTCGATTAGATATGCCATTGAGTATTACTTAGCTTACTACAAAATTTCGGTCAAGTGTAACGCATTTTCACTTTTAAAAAGAAGATCCTGGTTGTTTTAAAAACTCTGCTTCTTCCGGCGTTGTCTCTCTTCCTAAAATTTGATTGCGATGGGGAAACCTACCGAAACGATCGATGACTTTTAAATGTTTAATAGCATAATCAATACAACTAAGACTATCAGGATCGTCGCGCAGTTGTTCAAATAATGCCAAAGATTGATGCTGATGTGCTAAATTTTCGCTATGTTCAAAAGGTAGGTAAAAAAACCAGCGTTTTACCGGGATAAATTGCCGATCGAACTCTCGTTCAACAGCATATTGTGCGAAAGCGAGTGCTTGGGGATCGGTAGCAAAAGATTTTGGGCGATCGCGAAACATATTCCGGGGAAATTGATCGCACAAAATAATTAATGCTAAACAACTTTCTGGGTTCTCTTGCCAATGATTTAGTTTACCAGATGCCGCTAATTCGTAATCAGATAAAAAGCGAGTTTTCACCTGTCGATCGAATTCAGAATTTTTGCTAAACCAAACATCGCGAGGTTTGCCATAATTAGGTTCGGCGGGCGAACCAAACCAAAAGTTTAAAATTTCCTGAAAGTTTGCCATAATTAATAGAGATTGTTAGACAGTTGATAGTATTTAAAAATCAGAGAAACTGAAGAAAAGATGAAAGTAAAAGCAGCAGTTGCCCATAGTGCCAAACAACCTTTAAGCATTGAAATGGTTGATTTAGAAGGGCCAAAAGAAGGGGAAGTTTTGGTAGAAATTAAAGCAACTGGAGTATGTCATACTGATGCTTATACTCTTTCCGGTGCAGATCCAGAAGGGCTTTTTCCTACTATTTTAGGGCATGAAGGTGCAGGAATTGTGGTGGAAGTAGGATCGGGGGTGAAGAGTTTACAAAAGGGCGATCGAGTAATTCCTCTTTACGTCCCCGAATGTCGTCATTGCAAATTTTGCCTTTCCGGTAAAACAAATCTCTGCCAAGCTATCAGAGAAACCCAAGGAAAAGGCGTAATGCCAGATGGGACAAGTCGCTTTTCTTTAGATGGTAAAATGCTACATCATTATATGGGAACTTCGACTTTTGCTAATTATACAGTAGTTCCCGAAATTGCTTTAGCAAAAATTAGGGAAGATGCACCTTTAGAAAAAGTTTGTTTATTAGGATGTGGCATTACAACTGGAATTGGTGCAGTAATTAATACCGCAAAAGTGCAAGTTGGCGATAATGTTGTAGTTTTCGGTTTAGGTGGAGTTGGTTTAAGTGTAATTCAAGGTGCTAAATTAGCTGGTGCTAACATGATTATTGGGGTGGATATTAACCCGAATAAAAAGGCATTAGGCAAAAAATTAGGAATGACTAATTTTGTCAACCCCAAAGAAATAGAAGGCGATTTAGTTCCTTATTTGGTAAACTTAACTAATGGCGGTGCTGACTTTAGTTTTGAATGTATTGGCAATGTAAATATTATGCGTCAAGCATTAGAATGTTGTCACAAAGGTTGGGGAACTTGTGTAATTGTTGGCGTTGCTGGCGCTGGCGAAGAAATTTCTACTCGTCCGTTTCAAT
The DNA here is from genome assembly GCF_041929135.1 of Floridaenema fluviatile BLCC-F154. NCBI lineage: Bacteria > Bacillati > Cyanobacteriota > Cyanophyceae > Aerosakkonematales > Aerosakkonemataceae > Floridanema > Floridanema fluviatile. The sequence goes on from NZ_JBHFNS010000077.1 coordinate 31,481, forward strand.
TAGTTACTGGACGCACTTGGAAAGGTACAGCTTTTGGGGGAACAAAAGGACGGAGAGATTTGCCAAAAATTGTTGATTGGTATATGGAAGGTAAAATAAATATTGATGATTTAATTACCGAGTTTATGCCTATTGAAGATATTAACAAAGCGTTTGAATTAATGCACGAAGGTAAATCAATTCGGAGTGTGGTTATTTTTTAAAGGGACTGGGGACTAGGGACTGGGGACTGGGTACTTGGAAAGCTCCTTACAAATGACAAATGACTAATGACTAATAACAACATGACTGAAACAGGAATTTTTGTACATCAATTTGAGCTTGGGCCTTGGGATAATTTTATCTACTTAATTGGCGATCGCGCAACTCGTACCTGTGCGGTAGTCGATCCCGCTTGGGATGCACCAACCATATTAGCAGAAGCAGAAAAATTAGATGTAAAAATCACTCACATTCTCTGCACTCATAGTCACTTCGATCATGTTAATCGAGTCAATGAAATATTAGAAGCAACTGACGCGCCAGTACACATGATGGGAGAAGAAATCGATTTTTCTGGATTTAAAAGTGAAAACTTAGTGCGTCATTCTCCCGGCGACAGTTTAACCATTGGTCAACATTTAGAAATTACCATGATGCACACACCCGGACATACTCCCGGATGCACAAGTTACCGTATTCCTGATGCTTTAGTCACCGGAGATACGCTGTTTGTCAATGGTTGTGGACGCTGTGATTTCATTGGCGGAGATCCTGAAACAATGTTTTACACATTGCAAGATTTAATCAAAAAATTACCCCCAAAAACCACCATGTACCCAGGACATAATTACGGCGACAAACCAACAGCAACCTTAGATACGCAACTACAAACAAATCCTTACTTACTCTTACCAAAAGTAGAAGATTTTATCAGTCACAGAATGCAAGGAAAAACCCCAAATACACCCCTTCCTCCCGAACCAAAATGGCATCCCTAAATCTCTTTCTTCTTCCTCTTTCCTTCGTTTCCTTCGTGCCTAATTCGCTATCGCGAATCGCTGCGCTAACGTGGTTCAATAAAAACATCCCTCGCACAAGTCAAAGGATATTATGAGTGAATCAGAAGCGATCGCAAAAACCCCATCCCCCCGAACCCTAGAAACCTTAAAAAACGACTTCCGTCAACTTGGATTACAACCAGAAATGACAATAATAGTACACAGTTCCCTTAGTTCATTAGGTTGGGTTTGCGGAGGTTCAGTAACAGTTATTCAAGCTTTAATGGATATCATTACGCCAAATGGTACAATAGTAATGCCTGCCCATTCTGGCGATTATACCGATCCTGCTACTTGGGAAAACCCACCTGTTCCGAGTGATTGGTGGTCAATAATTCGGGAAAATATGCCAGCGTTCGATCCGCAAATAACACCGACAAGGGCGATCGGTAAAATTGCCGAAAACTTTCGCATTTTCCCTCAAGTTTTGCGAAGTTATCATCCAGTAGTTTCCTTTGCAGCGTGGGGAAAACACGCCGAAAATATTATTAAAAATCACTCATTAGATTACTCCCTTGGTGAATCTTCTCCCTTAGCTCGCCTTTATGATTTATATGGTTGGGTATTATTATTAGGAGTAAGCTACGATAGTTGTACTTGTCTACATTTAGCTGAATATAGAGTACCACAACCACAAGAAGTTCAGCGTGGAACTGTTATTGTAGAAAACAATCAACCAGTTTGGAAAAATTACCAAGATGTGGAATTTAATGATGACTCTTTTAATCAAATAGGTGCTGCTTTTGAACAGACTCAAGCTGTTAAAATTGCGCCAGTTGGATCGGCAGAAGCGAGATTTTTTCCAGTTAAGTTAGCGGTGGATTTTGCAGTAGATTGGTTGAATAATAAATTAAGTTGCTAGTTATGAGCTTAAGCGTTTTCGATCCCCCTAAATCCCCCTTACCAAGGGGGACTTTGAAATCAGTTCCCCCCTTACCAAGGGGGACTTTGAAATCAGTTCCCCCCTTACTAAGAGGGACTTTGAATTCAGTTCCCCCCTTACTAAGAGGGACTTTGAATTCAGTTCCCCCCTTGGTAAAAGAGACTTTGAATCCAGTTCCCCCCTTGGTAAGGGGGGTTAGGGGGGATCAACAATATGTGCAACTAAAGTAGAGGGTAAAAATGCAAGAATCACAACGTCAAAGATCGTTGCAAGGGTTAGAACAGTTTCTCACCACTCCCTTAGCAAGTTTACTGCAAAAAGATAATGTGAAAAAGGCGGAATCTGCAACTTTAGCTTTGTTTCATTCTGTCGCTGCTACGGTTCCCGCTTATCAAGCTTTTTTAAAAGTACAAAATATTAACCCGGAAACTATTAAAAGTTTAGCTGATTTCTCCCAATTGCCGCAAGTTACTAAAGAGAATTATCTCAAGGTTTACTCCTTAGCCCAATTATGTAAAGATGGAAAAATAGAAAGCTGTGATATAATCGCTGCTTCTTCTGGTTCTACTGGTAAACCGACTTTTTGGCCTCGGTTTTTCAGCGATGAATTGGCAATTACTATTCGGTTTGAGCAAATATTTCATGATAGCTTTTTCGCTGATAGTCGGCGGACTTTAGCGGTTATTTGTTTTACTTTGGGAACTTGGGTAGGGGGTTTATTTACAACTAATTGTTGTCGCTATCTTGCTAGTAAAGGTTATCCGATTACTGTTATTGCACCGGGAAATAATAAGGAAGAGATTTTTCGAGTTGTGCAAGAGTTGGGTGGTGCTTTTGAACAGGTGGTTTTGTTGGGATATCCACCTTTTATTAAAGATGTGGTTGATACGGGAATTGCGCGAGGTGTTGAATGGCAGAAGTTTAGTATTAAAATGGTTTTTGCGGGGGAAGTTTTTAGTGAGGAATGGCGAAGTTTAGTTGGGGAAAGAGTAGGTTCAACTAATTTTTGTTATGACTCTGCTGCACTTTATGGAACTGCTGATGCGGGAGTTTTGGGAAATGAAACTCCTTTGAGTATTTGCATTCGTCGTTGGTTGGCAAATCATCCTGAAGCGGCAAAAAGTTTGTTTGGCGAATCGCGTTTACCGACTTTGGTACAGTACGATCCTTTGAGTCGGTTTTTTGAAGTGGAAAATGGGCAATTGTTGTTTTCTGGGGATAATGGAGTTCCTTTAATTAGATACAATATTTTGGATACTGGTGGGATAATTCCATACAACGAAATGTTGAGGTTTTTGGGAGAATATGGTTTCGATCCTTTGACTGCTTTGGGGGAAGAAAGAGGGATTCGGGAGTTACCTTTTGTTTATGTTTTTGGTCGATCGAACTTCACAGTTTCCTACTTCGGTGCTAATATTTACCCGGAAAATGTCACGGTAGGATTGGAACAACCTGTAATTAAAGAATGGGTGACAGGGAAGTTTGTTTTGCAGGTGAAAGAAGATGCCGATCGCAACAAGTCCCTCTCAATTGTGGTAGAGTTAGCACCAGGAATTACAGCTGATGAAGAGATGAAAGTAGCGATCGCAAACTCCATTCTTTCCCAACTGCAACGACTCAACAGCGAGTTTGCTAACTATGTTCCTCAAGCATATCAAATGCCCCAAATTACACTCACTCCAACGGGAGATCCTGAATATTTCCCGATCGGCGTTAAGCATCGCTACACCCGAAAATGAGAGAAACAGAAGGTAGGGTGCGTCAGAAGCTCAAGTCCTGATTTTGTCTATCAAATCTAGGGTCTGACGCACCCTACAACTCTACAACTCTAAAAAGTTAGGGGTGCAAGGGGGGCAATATCGGGATCGTTTCCACCTAACTGATTAGTGCGTAACATCAATGCAGTTGCACCTTGTTGGAGAAAACACTCTGTAATGCTATCACTGGCAACACGAGGCAACACTGTCCGCCAACTAATTAAACCTCTGAGTAAGGTTTTTAATGGATCGTCTTCCAGAGTACTACCTAAAACGGCGGATTCTTCTGACCAATCGGCACGCGCACTGCCAAAGGGCATTAAGTGCCATTTTAGATCCTTTCCGAGTTTTTCTAATTGCTTAAGTCTTTGCGCTCGATCGGGATGTTGTTTCATCCATGCTTTAATATCAGAGGCGATATCGGGATGATTTCGGATCGATCGCGCCATTTGCACTAATGCCGCATACAAGCTTTGATTAGAATCTTGAGAGCAGTTATTCGCAGGGCCTACATAAGTTCCCCCAGTACCATCGCCAATTCGATAACGTGCTGCCATTACTTCCAACTGACGAACTAACACATCTAAGGGCGATCGCTCTTTTCCCTCCGCTACTTCATAATTCCCAGTAAACGGATCGAATTCAATCAGTGTATCGGAAATTGGGCGCACTCCGATCCAACCAAATTGACGATCGCCCATATACCTTGACCAGTGCATACTTCCAGAGGTTAACCCATCTGGATTTTGCGTGTAAATTTGATGATAGATAATGTCCCAGCGTAACTCATCAGTGAGAGGTTCGCGGATGACTGTAGCAACGCCAAAAGCAAAGTGTCCAAAGTAAACAGGGCCTTGAGCAGCGGGTTCAATTTTTTTGCCACCAATCCCACCATAAACATGAACTAGTAAGGCGCGAGATCCTTCTTGCCAAGAATTTTTAACTTGCTTCAAAGACTTAGACGAGTAACTTAAAAGAGTCGAGCTAATCTTGCCTTTTTGCTGATTTAATTTTCCCCATGATTCCTTTTTCAAAAAGGTTTCTACCGCTGTTTTTCCCACAACTTCTTGAGTGGCATTCAGTTGAAATAAAGCACGGGGAGCGATCGCTTGCACCACAAAAGATCCATTCTTGCCAGGTGCGCCGTAGATATACCAACCTGTTTCATTGACCGGAGATTGTTCAATCCCTTTATTTGTAAAAGGATAAGTATCATTATCATCTTTAACTACTTGTGGCAACCAAACAACTTCCTCTACTCCATCAAACTGCTGACTAGCTTTGTTGAAATGAACGACGCGAAAATGTTCTGGAGTCGCAGAGTTCTCAACCGATCCTAAGAATTTTACCAAACCGTAGAAACGTCCAGTAATTTGAATGGGCTCACGGGAAATCACCAGATAAATCGGACTTCCCCCTTCCAACTCCTGCACCACTACCGGATCGGGTAATGCCACAATTAGATCGTCTTCCGGGTGAGCACCTGCCAAAGATTCTAGCGGATCGACCAGTTGCCAGTGGTTGAGGCGAGTTGGATACACACCACCCTCTTGACTCTTTTGTTCAGCAGTGGGGCTGAAATGCACATCTTTAGTGACTTGGCGTAAGTAAGCTTGAACTTTCGGATCTTCACTCCAACGCAAAGTGACAACTTTACCGATCGAGTGGGCATATTGTTGGGGTGCATGATGGATCTCAAAAGGCACACTTTGAGATTGACGTTGCTCAGGAGTCGGTAAAATTAAGCGACCGATCCAGTTAGCAACGGGACGATAGCGATCGCTAGCAACTGTAGCCGGAACAGGGTAAAATTCGGGACGGTTGAAGGCTGCTTCCCGATAGCGATCGAGATTACTCAAAACGCGAGGTTTATGGACTTCTGCCAGTGCAGCTGTTCCTTGAAGAATGTCAGCGACCGAATCTACAGTTTGTTGTAGAGCACTGCGACCATCAGCAAGCAATAAATCTGCATCCATTACACCACCAGGAACTTGATGTCCAACTGCACCAAGATTAATTAAAGTCACTTTCCCCATCCGTTTAGTGCGATTCCAGTAAGAAAGAAATAACAGTTTCCAGCGTTTGGGAAAGAAGATTGGCCCCGCCCGTTCGACAACATCTTTATTACCAACTAAATGATAAAAGTGTTCTAGTTTCAGAGAGTTGTTATTGCCACTAAACACACCTGCGATCGAGATAATATCGATCGGTGCTTGCAAAGCATCCTTTAAATAAGGTGCCGCTCCCATCGAAATCTGTCCACCACCGCTAAAACCAATCAAAGTAATCGGTAAACCGCTGCCGGGAACATAGCCATGATTGAGTAAGCTATTGTAAATCACTTGAGCCGTTCCCCGATTGTAGATCGGCCCATAACGACTGTCAGCAGACACCGAAACCATAAACATATTTCGCAGATTGATCGCAAAAGCCAGCAAACCGCCATTTCCGCTCGATTGTACGCGATCGGCCCAGTTCCAAAACCAAGCAAAAGGACGATTCTCAGTCAAGGCGCGGTTCATCGGTGAGTAGGGCATCAAACCCCGGATGATTTGAATATCATCAGGCAATACCTGAGCTAAATCATCCAGAAACCTTTCTACATCAGGGAGATAGTCAAAATTTGCCTGCCCAATGCCATCAAGATAAATTACATAGCGAGAAACTGTTGTTTCTGTGGGTGCTTGTTCTTGAAGTTTACCCAAGTTTTCTTTTGTGGTGGCGATCGGATCGCCATACCACCCCGCCCACCAACCTAACGCTTCTAGAGGAGTGAGCAAAATCGCCAACAGTAGCGCCACTAGTCCGATTCCGACTAGATTAAAGATTAAACGAACAGTTACGCTCATGGCAGCAAAAGCAGTTTGAATCAGCAGGGGTAGGAAGGGTAACAAAATTATCAATGCCCCGGTAACTAAAGCCAGCTGCCAGAATTTTTTCGATCGCCCAGATGCTTGGTTGGTCATGAATTTCTGTTATCCTGATTGCTTGGGTTAGTTTGTAAGCCTGTTTCTAATAAGGTTTCTAAGCTGCGTAAGTCAGTTACTAAGTTAGTTCCAGCGGTAGTATTTGCCAGCCAAGTGCCCAAGGCTGAAATTGGTTTTCCGATCGTTCGCTGCAAGATTTGTAAAACAAACCATCCCAGCAAACTACAAGCAAAAGCTTCCCACACACCAAACCCCGTGGCTGCATTGAAACCTCGCACAAATGCCAGTAAAGTCCACAGGGAAAGCAAAACTTGGATCGGTACACCGAAGTAAGGCATAGCAATTAAAAAACTCAGAATTTGGGGAGCCGTAGCCAATCCCACCATGCGATAAACTATGTTGAAATCAACAGTTTGTTCAAATAAAAATCGACTAACTAGCCAAGTACTCCAGATCCAAAAACCATAGCTAAACACAAACAAAATAGCTGATAGTAATAGGCTCAGAATAAAACGGAAAGGTTTAACCCGGTTGATGAATAGGATAATACTTTGTCCGATCGCCTGCGAAAAACCCGCTAACAACAATACATTAATTGCTATTTGGTTAGCATCGGGTAATTTTGCCATCACCTGAAATGCTTTTGGATTTAGTGCGATCGCTCCTTTAACTAATTCCCAAAAATCCGCAGATTCCATCTCACATATCCATCCATAAATACTAACGTAAGTTGCTTATATAAAGTAGGGTGCGTCAGACCGATAAAGTTAGCTATTTTAACCAAAATTCTGCTATCTGACGCACCCTACAGCTTTAAAGTCCCCCTTGTTAAGGGGGATTTAGGGGGATCTCCGATTTGTGGCATTGAAATCACTCAATTTTAAGAAGCAGGACTTTCCGCACTCTTGAGAACTTCAACAGTATCTTCTTCAGCGGCTATTCTCGCTTCGATCGCCTCAAAAACAGCTACCTCCGCTTCTTCCGCAGCAGCAGCGGCAAGTAAGATTGCAGCGATCGCATATTCTTCCGCTTCTTGAGCGTGTTTTTGCAATTTGTCTTTCGCCTTTTGCGCTTTCCAATCTGCTACTTCCGCTTCAACTTCTGCCTTTTTCGCTTCAATACGTTGCGCCAGTTTTTCCTTAGCAGTTGCCACTTCCTGCTTTTTAGTTTCTAACTTGGCTTTCGCTATTTCTAGCTTTTCTTTGATTGTAGATTCTGCTTCTTTGGAAGCTGTACTCAGTTTTTCTTTGACTTGAAATAAATGGCTTTCAATCCCATTAAGTTGGACTTTCAGATCGTCACAGAATTTTTCAATTCTTTCGCTCATGGTAATCTCCTAAAATTAAAAAAATGTCAGTTAGAAACCTAAAAACAGAGAAATTTGAAAAGTAAACCAAGGATTCGTATCATCTGTTACGGCGCGGCGGATTCCATCTGAGGGAAACGCGATCGAACCTACAGAAAGAAAGAATAAATTTTGCGAAATTGACCAACGAGTTGTTAACATTACTTCATGTCCAATACTGCGAGAATCCAGCGTTGATAAAGCGGGATTTCCCCCCAGATTGTTCAACTGATTGGCAAACAGGTAAAAGTAATCTATAGAAAATTGTAACCTATCAGTGGGCTGTACTTTAAATTCAACTCGATGAGAAAGTAAATTGCCATTAGAATAGACTTTAGCTAAGTTAATTCCTTGCAGCCAATCACCTAATCCACCACCGCGCAAAGAATCAAATCTTTCATAAGTAGAAGTTTTGGGATTATCGCCGCTGAAAGCAGCAAATCGATAACTAATACTAGGTCGCCAAGGAGTATTTTGAAAAGTATAACCTCCCCAAATATAACCTGCATGAGCAGACATAGCAAAGTTACTATTCCATTCGTGAGCATATTCGCTTTCTAGCCATAATCCTTCAATACCAAAAGGTGATGTCCAACGCACTCGCGGATTAATTACTTGTAAACCTTCTCTAGTTTGTTGTTTACCGTCAGGAAAAGCGTAAATTGTGTTTGATTGAGGAACTGTAATATATGCTAATGCTGCTTCAAGATTGCGGTTATTATTGTACTTGAAATTAACACCTAAAAAGCGGGATTCTGTATCTGCGATCGGTAACTCATTCGGATTCAAATAAAACCCTTGAATTAAGAATTGACCAATTCGCAAATCCGCTAAAACCGCATTATCATAAACTGTTCGAGCATTGAGAAAACTAGCACCCCGTTCTAAAGCATTTGCCGAACCTAACACTTGTCCAAATAGAAAATTGCGATTTAGTTGAAAGTTTTGTCTTCCAGCTGATATATTGAATGATATAGGAGAACCTTTTTCACTGAAGAGAAAACCCCCATAAAGTTTTTCCACTGCACCATAAAACCTTGTATCATCTCGAAAGATATCAGGCGCTAAAGTTGCTGATTGAGTGAAACTAAATGCACCGTAAACATAGAGAGGAATATTACCAATTTTAGTAATACCTGCCAAGCCTGGTTCAATATAAAATTCGGGCCAAGTAATTGTACCTTTTGGTTGATAGTTTCCTCGGACAAAATTTTGGCTGTTATCAAACCAAGGATTTGTATCGCTGAAAACTCCGAATCCGGCATTTAAAATGAGTTTTACTAAAGTGCGATCGCTCTCATAAAGCGTCGGAAAATCGCCAAATCTCCCAGTAACAAAAATACCTCTTGGCGCTTTAGTTTCTGGTGGTTTTGCAGTCTCTTCTGGTTGCAAATTAACTAATAAAGCGACGATAACTCCACCTGGGTTATCTGCTTGATAAACTCGGTATTCTGCCGATGCAACAAAAGCTAATTGTTGTACTTGATTAGTAGCTTTTTGAGCAAATAGTGGACTAAAGCTGCTACCAGCACGAATGGCAAAAGTTTCGGCTATTTGTTGTTGTAACTGCTGATTTTTTGCTGGATCGTTTGTGGGATTATTTAGGTGAATATAAACTCGTTCGATCGCACTTCCCTCTGCTACTCTTGGCGGAATCAGAATCCCCGCATTAGGATCGAAAGTGTTGGTTGGTAAAGATTCTGTTTGCTTTTGATTTGTGGCTTGGATGCGATCAAAAATCAAAAACTCCTCTAGCGTAATTTCCGGTTCAGCTTCAGTCGATGTTTGCCGCTCCAAAAGGTCAACCGCACGAGTAGAAATAACCTGATTATTGTCGGTTACTGTAGGTGTTACTTGTGCCAAACTTAGTGAAGCGAAACCCAAAATAGACACAGTTGAAGTTGAAATAAACCCCAAAAAATCATGATGCCAGAGCAAACAACGAACCATTAAATAAACCTCACACTTTTACTAAATCCCACCGCCTAGTTCTGTTTTTGCTTCCTGTACTCAAACTCGATTACTACTGCTTTACCAACCTCCTAATTCGAGTCAGTAATTACCAAATTGGCGATCGTTCTCGCAAAAACTCTACTCTATTCAGGAAAAAGCATAGACAATAAAAGTGCAAAACTGGTGTCCGATCTCAAATTTATGATAATTTGATTGACAAGAAATCCCAGTCCCGTAGAACAGGCATCTTGCCTGTTATTCCTAGTCCCTAATCTGAGATCGATCGCAAAACGACCCAGTAAAGCTTAAGAGATTGCCAAAAAAAAGCACCCTTCAGATGAGAAAGCATTATCGTGATAAACGTTTGAATGCTTGACATGAAGCTGAAAGTGTATTAACCATAACTTCAGCCTGATTGATCGACAAGTCTTCATAACCAAGTTGTCAGACTGATTGACACAGAACTAAAAGGAGATTTTCATGGCAGCTATTAAAGTAGGCATTAACGGATTTGGTCGCATCGGTAGATTAGTATTCCGCATCGGACTCGACAATCCAGAAATTGAAATGGCTTGCATTAACGATCTTGTACCACCAGAAGCGATCGCCTACTTATTAAAATACGACTCCACTCACGGTCGTTTCGCGGGCACAGTGGAAGCTAAAGAAGACGGCATCGTTGTCAACGGCAAGTTTATCCCCTGCGTATCAGTAAGAAATCCCGAAGAACTACCTTGGGGAAAAATGGGCATCGACTACGTAGTTGAGTCTACCGGACTATTTACCAGCTTTGATGGTGCATCCAAACACCTCACCGCAGGCGCGAAAAAAGTCTTAATTTCCGCCCCCACCAAAGATCCCGATAAAGTTCCTACCTTTGTCATGGGAGTCAACGACGACAAATACGACCCCAGCAAAGATAACATCGTTTCCAACGCCAGTTGCACCACTAACTGTTTAGCCCCCGTCGCCAAAGTAATCAACGATAACTTCGGACTTGTCGAAGGCTTAATGACTACAGTTCACTCCATGACAGCCACCCAGCCCACAGTTGACGGGCCCAGCAAAAAAGACTTCCGCGGTGGACGTGGTGCTTCCCAAAACATCATCCCCGCTTCCACAGGTGCCGCAAAAGCCGTTACTTTAGCGATTCCAGAACTGAAAGGCAAACTCACAGGGATGGCTTTCCGCGTACCTACCCCCAACGTTTCTGCTGTTGACTTAACCTTTAAAACCGAAAAAGCCACTAGCTACAAAGAAATTTGCGAAGTCATGAAGAAAGCATCGGAAAATGAACTCAAAGGAATTTTGGGTTACACCGAAGATGATGTAGTTTCCAGCGACTTTATCACAGATCCTCATTCCAGCATTTTTGACGCAGGTGCCGGAATTGAATTAAACTCGAATTTCTTTAAAGTAGTCTCTTGGTACGACAACGAATGGGGTTATTCCAGCAGAATGGTTGACCTAATCCTCGCAATGGCAGCCAAGGAAAAATCACTTCAGCCAGCTTAGAAGAGATGGGGGATGGGGAGATGGGGGGATGGGGGAAAATAATTTAACTAACTACCTCCCCAGTCCCTAATCCCCAGTCCCCAATCCCTTGTCCCCAGTCCCTAATCCCCAATCACCATGAGAGTAGCAGTTTTTAGCACTAAACCTTACGATCGCCGTTTTCTCGAAGCTGCCAATGCCAAATATGGGCATGAATTAGAGTTTTTTACAGCTGAATTTAATGCTAATACTGCTCCTTTAGCAGCAGATTTTCCGGCAGTTTGTATATTCGTCAATGACAATGCTGATGCCAAAGCATTAAAAATAATTGCCTCAAAAGGAACAAAATTATTGGCTCTCCGTTCTGCTGGTTTTAATCATGTTGATTTACAAACAGCCACAGATTTAGGTATTACGGTTTTGCGCGTTCCCGCTTATTCACCTTATGCAGTTGCCGAACACGCTGTTGGGTTAATTTTAACTTTAAATCGGAAAATTCACCGGGCTTTTAACCGCGTTCGGGAGGGAAATTTTGCTTTAGAAGGATTGATGGGTTTCGATATTCATGGTCGCACTGTTGGCGTAATTGGTACGGGGAAAATAGGACAAATTTTTGGCAATTTAATGAAGGGTTTTGGTTGCCAAATTCTGGCTTACGATTTATATCCCAATGCTGATTATGCTGCTTCTGGGGTTAAATATGTCGATTTACCAGAATTATTTGCCAATTCGGATATTATTTCTCTCCATTGCCCCTTAACTCCTGAAACTTATCATTTAATTGATGAGCAAGCGATCGCTCAAATGAAAACTGGAGTTACGATCGTTAACACCAGTCGTGGCGCTTTAGTTAATACTGAAGCTGTGATCGCTGGGTTGAAATCAGAAAAAATCGGTTACTTGGGTTTAGATGTTTACGAACAAGAAGGGGAATTGTTTTTTGAAGACCTTTCTATGGAAATTATTCAAGACGACGTTTTTCAACGTTTGCTAACTTTTCCTAATGTAATCGTTACCGGACACCAAGCATTTTTCACCGAAGACGCAGTACAAAATATCTGTGAAACAACTCTCAGTAATATCAGCGACTTCGAGCAAGGTCTTCCTTCACAAAATGAAGTCAAAGCCCCACAAAGAGCTACTTCTAAGTAATTTTATTTCTCATGTTAACTATAGCTTCAGCTATAGTATTTTAATGATCAAAAAGTAATTGTACGAATATTACGGATATAAAATATCCTGTATAAAATTCTTAAAAACTATTTCTCTTGGTACTTGAAAAAAAATTAAGTTGTTCCATTCTCGCCAAGAGCATGATAATTTATTACTCAAACTCAAACATTTATCAGTCTTATCAGTACTAGTATCAATGCTTACATTGAGAGCTACGCAAATTGCGAAAATCATCGCAAACCGAAAATCATACGCACATAAAATAGAAGCTGAGATTGAAAAGCTCAGCTTTTATGAAAATGTACTCGGTGACTTACAAGACTACAGCAATCAGCTTCTAGAACAGACTGTTGACGACAGTATTCTCTTGCCATTGGAAGAGTTAGCAAAAATTGATATTCCAGCTTTACTTACTGAAATTGAGTCAGAATTAAAGGGTTTAGAAAAGCTGAAAAAACGCTTTTCTCGTGACACGCTGAATATTGGTGTTGTCGGTAAAGCTAGAGAAGGGAAAAGTACTTTGCTTAGAAGTATATCGGGACTTTCATCAGAAGAAATACCTACTAGCGATCGCCAACACTGCACTGGAGTCAAGGTAATTATTCGGCATGGAAACTCTCTAGAATATCTTTCTAATGCAGAAACTTATGGCGAAATTTGGTTTTATACAGAAGATTCTTTTCTCAATGACATAATAGGATTATATTATGAAGAACTAGGTTTAGGTGATAGACCTTTTACATTAGATGAATTTGCCAAACCAGGTTCTCTCCCTGAGTTACCGAATCATTTAAAAAATATTTCAGAATTTGAATCTAAATACAAAAAACTGCAAGAATATCAAAAAAATCTGAAGCAGTATCGCCATTTGTTGAATGCTTACTCACCAAGATTAATTTGCAAATCAGACATTCGCGAATATGTAGCACAACATAATTCTGTGGGAGAGCCAATTTACAATTATGTAGCAGTAAAAGAAGCCAGAGTTACTTGTAGTTTTCCTCAATCTGATGTGGGACAAATTGCTTTAGTAGATATGCCTGGTTTAGGGGATACTACTGTTGGTGATGAACAGAAGTTAATCAAAGCACTGGGAGAAGATGTTGATTTCGTTCTATTTATGCGCCTACCAAATCCTACAGGTGCCTATTGGGATATTGAGAATCATATTGGGTTATACGATAAAGTTCGATCGGCTTTGGTAGAGTTACCGATAGAAAAATGGTCTTTTATGATTCTGAATCGAATAGTGGGGCAATCACCTGTAAATGATAACTTGAAAAATTGCGAATATCTTCAACATACCATCAATGATGTCAATATCAAAGTGGTGGATTGCGTGATTGCTAATTGTCAAAGTACTGAAGAAGTAAATAATAAAATTCTAGACCCAATTCTTGATTACCTAACTAATTACTTGACTCTTCTGGATCAAGAATATGCTTCGGCTCGTCGTCTTAGTATTAACCGACTGCGTAAGCAAATCCAAGATTTAATCAAAAAATCTGAAATTGTTTTTGGACAAGTGGGATTGCGTGATGTTTGGTTTCCCGTTTTCATCAGTTTATTTAATAATTTATGGAATAATCTTTCTACGAGTTTAGAGAGTTTATTGGATAGTCTTGCCGTGGAACGAGATATTCCCAATGCTGAGATTAGCGAACTAGTAAATAATATTGTGCAGAACTGTCAAAATAATCCGGGAGTTCCCTCGATCGCAGAAATAGAAAAACTCCGTGCTAGTCTTGGTGGTTATCAAGCCGCTTACAATATTTGTTTAAATAACGTGCGAACTTACATATCACAACAATTTCTTTCGATCGATAAAGGATTAAAGTTATATGTGGAAGAAGTGAAATTTAAAGTTGCCAAAGTATTAGCAGAACAGGGATATTTAGGAAAATTAATCCCAGAGGAATTTCAGGGTGCAGAGTTAATTGAGAAGATCGCAAATAACTTTAGTAAATCGGAAAATAAAATACTAGGAAGCCAAAAATTGCAAAATATCAAGCTAGGATTTGAAATTTTGGCAGATTTTAATCTTTCTTATCGAGAAGTCATGCAGCATCGAATCAGAAAACAGCTAGATAGGCTAATGCCAGATAAAGCTCCTCAACTAACGCAACCTTTCGGTGCCCAGCAAATATATAACTTTATTAAAACACTTTATGACGAAGTTTTATATGATTGTAAACAAGCTTTGAGTGAGTTAATTAATGAACCGGGTCAAGCTGCTTATGCAATTGTTGAAGAATTTGTCGATCGCATATTACGTGCTGAAGGCGTAAAAGATGAATGGCTAATTTTCTTACAATTAGAAAGAACAACAATTTGGTCATCGGAATTCCAAGCATTAACGGAAAACTCGCATCTACATCATAAATGGCTAGGTTTAGTCAAGCGTATAGAGGAAGCAGTCAAATTAGAACCAGGATTCTAACATAAAGTATGAAAAAAATAAGGAAAGTTAAAATGAGTACACCTCAAAACCAAGACTTTTTTCAATCAGCAAAGAAACTGTTGAAAAAACCTTTAGAAGGGCCGAGGAAAATTAAAATTACTGTATTTGGCCCTAGAGGAGTTGGGAAAACAAGCCTTTTAACCGCAATGTCGGAGCAGTTTGACAAAGCAACTCAGAAAACTTCATTAATGCTACGACCAGAGTTAAAAACTTCCTTAATTCTGCAAGATAAAAGAGCCGATTTGAAAGGCTGTTTTAATACGCAAAATGAACTGGAAGTAGTCGGAGGAATTAAAGGGACTACCGAACCTCAAGATTTCGAGTTTAGTTTAGCTAAAACCGGGATGGATGCCACAATTAAACTGTTTTTTATTGATTTTCCCGGAAAAGATTTAACCTCCGACATGGAATCAGTAAAAAAACTTTTAGATGAGTGCGGAATTGTGCTAGTTGCGATCGATGCACCTGCGCTAATGGAAGAAGAGGGACGTTGGCACGATCTGATTAACAAACCTAATTTAGTCACCGATTATTTCAAAACATCCTATCAAAATTTAAAAGAGCCAAGACTAGTGATTTTCGTACCGATTAAATGCGAAAAGTATATGCGGCAATGTCCGGCTGCTTTACTCGATCGCGTTCAACAAGGATATAATTCTTTGATTGAGTTTTTCGATAAGCCAAATCTTCGCTCTCAAGTAGTTGCCGTAATTACACCAATTCAAACATTAGGAAATGTAGAATTCTCTAGAATCAACGTCAAAAACTATAATGGACAAGCATACCCACACTTCTATTTTCGGAAAACGAATATTGCTAAATACAATCCAGTGGATTGCGAACAGCCACTCCGCTATTTATTAAGATTTCTCCTGAATATTCATCTAGAACAGCGATTCGTACTTTGGAAATATTTCCGCAAAGCATTAGGAGATATTTTTGAAGATAATGCTTTTCGAGAAGCAGTGGGCGAATTCGCCAAAAACTGCAAAACCACAGATGGTTTTGCAGTTTTACAAGATGAAGAAGGATGGTTAAGCGTGAATAAATAAAGGAGATCGGGATGGAAATATATGTTCAAAGTTGTGGAGTTTATCCAAATCATGATTATACATGGTTAAGGAATGACAACAAACTAATTAAACCTCCTGTACTTCACTCTGTTGATAGGTTAAGGCAAAAAAATGCTCCGGCAGTTATTTTATCAAGAACTGGAGAAGAGTTACGTTTGTTAGTTTTTGCTCTGAAATCAAAACAAAGATGTGATTTTCAAGGTCGGGAAATTTTCAATTCTTTAGTTTGGATTGCTAAAACTGCTGAGGAACCGTTTTTGCGGATGCTGGCTGCTAGTGCTTTGCGAAAAGAGGATGAGTTCTTAGAAGTAATCGATCGATCAATTATTGATTATGACAATGAACTAGGTTTCAAAGTTTTATGGACTCAAATCCAAGAACTAAGCCTCACAAGAAAAGCAGGCGAACAATTGCCAGATCAAACCAAAAAAATCGGCAAAAATTCTCCTGTATTAACCCATAAACTTGCTGAAGAGTTAGATAAACATAAGTTGCCAAATCAGGAAGGAGCGATCGTAGTTGTGACGGGAATTGTCGATAGTTTAACGCTGAAACAGGCGGGAGTTTGGCGATCGTTATCATCCCTTGTCGAGCAAGAAACTTGGGAAGAATTTAAGAAAGAAAAGGATTTATTCATCGGTAAACCATTAGAAATCCTCCGCTTAATCTACACTTATTTAATGTACTGCTTAGAAAGGATTTGCTAATGAGCTTGGGTGCATCGAAACCATTTTCATGTCTAACAATTAACAATCTCAAAAGGCAGCTTATTTCTAGTTTTATTGTAGTAAATTGTGCATCGCTTCTAGTAATTCTTGAGTAGTATAAGGTTTAGGTAAAAACTGATTAGCAATAGTATTTTCTACTTCTTGCAAATGTGTACCGGATATTAGCCCACTAGAGGCAATAGTTTTCACTTCAGGATTGATTTTTTGCAGAGCGCGAATTGTATTAGCACCATCTAATAAGGGCATCATCATATCTACTAATACTAAACTAATCTCATTTTTATGTTGAGCATAGAGAGCGATCGCTTCGACTCCATCTTTAGCAGTCAAAACTTGATAATTGTAAGCTGTTAAAGAACTTTTAGTAATTTCCCGAATTGATGCTTCATCATCCACCACTAAAATTAATTCCCCATTTCCTATTGGTAATTCCCATTCTTCTTCATATAAATCTGTAGCTGCTTCCACAGCGGGAAGATATACCTTAAATTCACTACCTTTGCCTATTTTACTGGAAACAGTAATAAAACCTTTGTGACTTTTAATGATTCCAATCACTGTAGAAAGTCCTAAACCTGTACCTTTACCCACTTCTTTAGTAGTAAAGAAAGGTTCAAAAATGCGATCGAGAATTTCGGAAGCAATGCCAACTCCAGTATCGCTAACCGTAACTACTACATAAGATCCTGGTTGAGCATCCATTTGCAACTCAGCATCATTTTCTGTAATTACTAAATTCTCAGCACTAATAGTTAAACTGCCACCTTTAGGCATAGCATCACGGGCATTAACGCACAAATTCATTAACACTTGATGTAAGTGAGTAGCATCACCGCAAACTGCCCACAAATCCTTTGATACATCAGTGTAAATCTCAATCGATCGGGGAAAAATCTCTTCAACAATTTTCTTAATCTCCTTAATTAAATGGCGAATTTGTAAAACTCCATGTTCGCCATCTAACCCCCGTGCGAAAGATAAAACTTGTTTAATTAATTCACTACCTCTCCTGGTACTATCTTCCAAAATATCCAACCATTGTTGACCCTGTGGACTGTTAATTTGTAATTTTAAAAGCTGTACTGCCATGAGAATAGGAGCTAAAATATTATTCAGATCGTGGGCAATTCCTCCAGCTAAAGTGCCGATGCTTTCCATGCGTTGCGATCGCAAAAATTGCCGTTCCATCAATTGTTTCTGCGTAATATCTGTATTCACCATTAAAATCGCTTTCGGTGCTTCAGCGGCATCGCGCACTAAACTCCAACGACTCTCGACAACAATTTCTCTACCATCTTTTGTTACCTGTTGTAACTCTCCTTGCCATTCACCTTTATTAATTACATTTTCGTAAATATCTAATCCTATTGAAGGCGTTTCCCAATACAGCAAATTATTAGCACACTTGCCTAAAACCTCTTCTTTTTTCCAACCGTAAAGTCTCTCTGCTCCTTGATTCCAAAACAAGATATGATGATTCAAGTCACGAACTAAAATGGCATCAGTCGTGACATTAAGTAAAGCAGCTTGTTCCCGGATTTTTTGTTCAGCTAATTTACGCTCAATTAATTCCTGTTGTACTTGTTGATAAAGTTGTGATTGTTGAATAGCAATTTCTACTTGAGTCGCCAATTGTTTCAACAATTCAATTTCCCAACTTTGCCATTTACGAGGCTCTGAACATTGATGAGCAACCAACAATCCCCATAATTTATTTTCCTGTAAAATTGGCACAACTAAATTAGCTCTAACTTGAAATTCATTAAGTAAATCAATATGACAAGGCGATAAACCTGCATCAAAAACATCTTCTATTGCTTGAATTCCGCCCTGTTCATAAGATTCTCTGCGAGCCGTATTTTGGAAGAAAGAATCAGAAATTTTTGCTCCTAAAATTGCTTCCCAACTGGGAGCAACGGATTCTACGACAACAACTCCACTCCAGTCTGGTTCAAAGCGGAAAATCAAAACCCGATCGCTCTCCAAAAGACGCTGAACTTCCGTCACAGTAGTATTAAGAATTTCATTTAAATCTAAAGACTGGCGAATCCTTTGAGCAATTTCTGCTACTAATCTTTCCCTTTGAGCTTGTTGGCGCAAAGCTTCTTCTGCTTGTTTGCGATCGGTAATATCATTGCGAACGGCAATATATTGATAAGAATTTCCTTGAGCATTCAAAAATGGGACAATTGTCGTATCTACCCAGTAAATTCGACCATTTTTAGCACGGTTTCTAATTTCACCTTTCCAAACTTTGCCTTGAGAAATTGTCTGCCACATTTCCTGAAAAAAGGCTTTAGAATGATATTTGGAATTGAGAATTCGGTGATTTTGCCCTAATAATTCTTCGTCGCTATAACCAGAGATTTGGCGAAATTTATTATTAACGTATTGGATTGTTCCTTGATTATCAGTAATAGCAACTATCGCAGATTCATCTAAAGCAAATTTAAAATCTGTTAACTCTTTATGAGACTTTTGTAAAGTTTCTTCTGACCGTTTCCGTTCAGTAATATCCTGAGTTACTTTGGAAAAACCGCAAATTTCCCCGGTTTCATTGCGGAGTGCAGTAATTACCGAATTTGCCCAAAAATAAGAGCCATCTTTACGAACTCGCCAACCTTCATCTTCCACTCTGCCAACTGTTGCTGCTATTTGTAAATTCTGTTGGGGTTTTCCCTCTGCCTTGTCTTCCGGTGGATAAAAACAGGAAAAATGTTTTCCGATAATTTCCTCTGCTTGGTAGCCTTTAATAGTAGCTGCGCCTGTATTCCAACTAGCAATATAACCGTTAATATCTAACACAAAAATGGCATAATCTTTCACACCATCGATTAACAAACGAAAGCGTTCTTCAGTTTCGAGCAAAGATTTTTCGGCTTTTAAGCGATCGGTAATATCTTGACCGATTCCGATCGTTCTTCCATCAGAAAGCTGCACATTTGCCCAAGTAGTATTCAGCACTCTTCCATCTTTAACACGAGTTTTAAAATCTTGCCATTGGCGATTTTCTGCTTTTTGAATAAACTCCCAAACTTGTTGCCGATACTCTGGATCGGGATAAAATTTCGCTAAAATATCCGGCGATTCTTGTAATTCTTCTAAAGTCCAACCCAACACATTTACCCACTCACGGTTAATCATTTGTAGCTTTCCTTCTCGATCGAAGAAGCCCAACATCACAGGAATATGATCGAAAATAGTTTGCAAGACTTCTTTTTGTTGTTGTGTAACTGCATTTAAAGCTTGATTTACAGATATGTTAGAAGTAATTAATTCTAGAAGCCGTTTTTGGGCAATTAACAAACTCTCGGCGCGTTCATATCCCACTAAATTTTGTCGTAATTCTAGCTGACTCATCGCTTGACGACTTAATATTTCAAGTGCGGTAATTTGTTGGTTTGTCAATTGTCGAGGAATTCGATCGATGACACACAAAGTTCCTAAAGCCAACCCATCAGATGTAATTAAAGGCACACCTGCATAAAATCTAATAAAAGGTTCTCCAGTAACTAAGACATTATTAGCAAATCTTGGATCTTTCCTAGCATCCTCAACAATCAGCGGTTCTTTTTGCAAAATCGCATGATGACAAAATGCGATATCACGCTCAGTTTCACTAGCTGTCAGCCCTATTTTAGACTTGAACCATTGCCTTTCTGCATCGATTAAACTAATTAAAGCGATCGGTGTGTCACAAATCTGAGCCGCTAAATAAGTTAGATCATCAAATACTGCTTCTGCTGGAGTATCTAATATTTGATACTGATACAGTGTGGCTAAACGCTTACTTTCATAATCGGAAAATACAGTTTTCATAGGTGTAGAGTTTTTAGTGCGATCGCAATCAGTTAAACAATTAGAGTCCTCTATTCTTGGAATACCCTATTACCAGCCTAGCTTGACTAGCTACGTAATAATTAGTTACTAAATTATTAAAATAAAATAATTTCTTTGCAAAAGAAAAAATTTAACTAATTTTTACATACAACTTATTTTCTAAAATTTTCGTTTCTCTTTATATTTGTAGCAATTTTCAAGGCAAATGGGATATCCTCTAATCATATTTTTTCTAGCTATAGATGAGCTTCCTTAAGTAATTTAAAGAGGCAATCTCAGCCTTTTGTATATTTTGTATATATTTTCAGAATTTTAGTTTCTGCAAGTAGTCTATAATTCATTGTCGCGATCGCACTACACCTCTTAAGGAATATTTAAAATTAACACTCCTGACAGATTCACTGTCATCTTAGTTGCACTAACTTATAGTTAAGCTAATCAAGTTTTATAACCTGATGTCTGACAGTAATTTTTGCTCTCCAACAGTAGCAGATAGATAGGTTTTAAATAAATTTATTTGCTGCATTTCCAGAGTTAAATTATTGACTGAATCTGCTTATTCCCGATCGCAAAACTGAGTTACCTTGTTGATTATGAACTATGAATACAGTCATCCCCGGAAACACAATGCACAGTTAGATTCCTTGGAAGAGGAAATGCTACTCGGACTACAAATATGTGGAGAACTTTTAGTTCAATCTAAAGATGTTATGTTAGGTGCGCTAGCCTATCAAGGATGGTTAGAACATGGGCGTTGTTTAGTAATTGTCAATCTACCCCAAATAACCGAAGTTTCCGGTGCAATTGAATTACCAATGGGCTTGATGCTTTACAATGACCCAGGAGTTAAAATGGTTGGGGCAGAACATTTGATCAAACAATATAATCCGCAAACTGAGGGATTATTAGTTGTTTCTCATACAAATTACAATTGCTGTATGGCTTGCGCTTGCATCTTTGCCCCTAGCTTCCCTCCACATATTTGTTATGAAGAAATCATGAGTAGACCTTCAGAATTTGACCTGTAATTTAATGTTGTCTGCTGAGCGATCGCATGAAATTTGATCCAAAATTTTGCTCTAAAGAAGTAAAGCATTCAGGACAGAATTTATGGCGAAAAACCTAAAATTTTTACCCGAATGCTTCACTGCTAATTAGTGATTTATTAAAAAAGCCGGAACTTCTACAAAGTGAAAATAAACCAGTCCAGCCACTACCAAAGTATAAACCGTCGAACCACCAAGTCCAATCAAAAGATCTCGCCGCAAATTCCTTTGTTCCCCGGCTAAAAACATATCCATTGCCCCAAACTGCATCATCAAAATTCCTACTACATTAGAAAGCCAATAACCCACAATTGTGCCCGGTAAAAACCAGTCAGCATCGATCCAACCAACTAAATAGCCAAATAACAGAGAAATGGGCAAATTGAAAAATAAATCATTCCACCAAGATAGAGGAGAAAGCATATAACCAATCCCCACTAGTAATCCTCCGCGCAGTTTTCTCAACATATCGTTTCCTTGACAATTGGGGTATTTTCTGTACAAAAACTTGGGAATAAATCAACTATTCACTGTTAATTTATTGTAATATTTAACTTTCCGAATATTGTATCGATCGCAAAAATCCTCTCCCCCCCCATTTCCCTAAACCATTGAATCCGCTAAGATAACAAAGCACACTAAACCAAGCAAAGTAGGGAAACTCCGGTGCAAATCCGGGGCTGTGCCGCAGCTGTAAGCGAAAATAGATTAGTTATTGTCAACTGTCTACATCGCTAGCCAGAACGCCTACTTGTTAACCTCCACTTTAATTTCCTGCGTCGCACAGGATAAGGATAATTAATTAATGTCTACTTTAACATCCTCTACTCTAACCATTCTCACAAATTTAGAATTGCCTGCATTACCCCAAAAAAGACCATTATTAATGATTGGTCATGGCACTAAAGATGAAGAGGGAAGACAGACTTTTTTAGATTTTGCCGCAGCTTATCAAGAGTTAGATCGATCGCGTCCCGTAGTCCCTTGTTTCTTAGAACTAACTGGCCCGACAATTGAAGAAGGAATCGCTCGCTGCATCGAACAAGGCTACACCGAACTCTCAGTTTTACCAATTTTATTATTTGCCGCCCGCCACAACAAATTTGATATTACCAACGAATTAGACCGGGCCAAATTGAAATATCCCCAACTAAAATTTCACTACGGTCGGCACTTTGGAATTACACCAAATATTTTAGAATTGTGGCGATCGCGTTTAGCCGAATTAGACAGCGAAACCCATCCCCGTTCCGAAACAGTATTATTATTTGTTGGACGTGGTTCTAGCGACCCAGACGCTAACGGCGACGTTTACAAACTAGCCCGAATTCTTTGGGAAGGCAGCGGTTACTCCACAGTCGAAACCTGCTTTATCGGCATCACCCACCCCCGTTTAGAAGAAGGTTTCCGTCGCGCCAGACTTTATCAGCCAAAGCGAATCATTGTATTACCTTACTTCCTCTTTACCGGACTTTTAGTTAAAAAGATTTACGACATTACCGCCCAACAACAAGCCCAATTTCCCGAAATAGAAATGACCTGTTTACCAGAAATGGGCATTCATCCCCTACTATTTCAAATCATCCGAGAACGGGAAATAGAAACCCAATTAGGCGAAGTCCAAATGAACTGTGAAATTTGCAAATTCCGCCTAGCTGCTATCAGTAAAAACGGCAATGGACACAGCCACAGTCACGGACACGATCATCATCATCATCATGGACACAGCCACAGTCACGACCATTCACACCCCGCTGTAGATCCTTACGCAGACCCAGAAAAATATCACCAAAAAATCTGGCAAGCACCTTAACTACTATCCAAATTCCCGACTTCTTCAAGAAGTCGGGAATCTAGCTAGATATCATATTCAGTAAAATCCAAACTCCTAATATGCAAAATGAGTAAAGAATTTCCCATCGGCGCAAAAGTCCGAGTCATAGCATTACCAGCTTACGTAAAAACTGCCGAACCAATGCCAATGCTACGTCCCCCAGATGTGATAAAACTGGGTGAAGAAGGAATAGTGATCGATCGCCGTCCCGGAGGATACTGGGGAGTACGCTTTGCCAGAGGCAACTTTTTACTAGACAGTCAGTACATCGAAACTGCTAACTAGGGACTGAGGACTGGTTTTTTAATGTCTGACTCCCTTACAATAAATTTTCTGGTGAAATCACTCCTTCTTGAGCCATTTTTTCAATCAATTGGAGTCCGCGGGGGTCGCCAACTCGTAACAGAGAAGCTTTTGCATCTTCTCTAACACCCAGATCTCGGTCTTCTTCCATCACTTGAATCAGAGCATCGATCGCCCCAGCATAAACTACATTTGAAGGTAGTTCCCGACAAAGTTGCCCCAAAGACCAAGCGCAGTTACTCCGCACCGCTGCCACTGGATCTTGAATTAAAGCTTCAATTAATGGGGGAATAGAAGCGACCACAGCTTCATAACCTAACTCAGCCATTTGCGCCAAAGAACTAGCCGCCCATAAACGGACGGCTGAAATATCGGTTCGTAAAGCTTCAGTCAGAGGGGCTACAGAACGACGATCGCGACAGTTCCCCAACGCCCAAACAATGCCTTTCCGAACATAACCATTCCAATCGCGGTTTAATTGGGTAATTAAAGGTTCGACAGCATCAGCACTGGTATTTCGCCCCAAAGCATAAGCAGCACTCACCCGTACCAAAGGACAAGCATCAGTTAGCAAGCTAATTAAATGAGGAATAGCCCGTCGATCTTTTAACTCACAAAAAGCTCTGGCTGCGATCATTCTTTGGGAGGTTTCAGCTGCATTCAACAGCATTAACATTGCCTCTGGATCGGGTTTAGCAACCTCTTCTTCATCAAAAGACTCTAGCCGATCTAAGGGACTTTGCAGATCGGTTTCCGAATCAAGTAGGGTTAGGTCGTCTTTATCATACATAACTGTAAATTAGTAAATTACCTTATCAGACCTGATGCCATCAGTCTGTTAGTCAGGTTAGCGATCGATAAATTTATTTTTTGCGGATTGTAGAGACACAGAAGGAAGGAATCTTTCATTTTTCCCTACTCTTGGAGATCATCACTAAGCAACCTAATTAATCCTACGACTACACTCAAACCTGAAATCATAACGTTTTTTTTCAAGTTTTGATCCTTATTTTAGTATATTGGACTACATTAAGACTAAATTAAATAGCAACTCTTCAAAATTAGGAGCAGAATGTGACAGATCACCTAGAACAATATCGACGGTTAGCCCGTGCAATTAGATTCGTTCCCCCATTGCCAAAATCCCAGTTAACAGAAACCAAGGAAAATCACTCTAGCTTGACTTCCTCAGTATCGCATTTTCCAGTGACAAAGATATCATCGCCCGCTCAAGAAGAAGAAAATTTTGGCCCACCGCCCGATCCATCTGAACACATAGCAGCTTTAGTCAAGAAAGCAGTTTCTCAGCATACTGTTTTACCAGTTGCTTATCAGATTCAGGAGAATATAGGCGATCGGATCGGTCGTTTAAGCAACAACAGAGAAACTCAACCACAAAAACCTTTAATTATTCTGCCAAAAATTCCCGCCCCCGATCCCAACTGGACTCCCAGTACTCCAGTTACGCAGCCAGAAACCGTTGCAGCAGAAGTAACAGCAAATCATATACCAGAAACTTCAACTAATGGAAAATTGCCAGTTGAGCAAGTAGAATCAGCAGAAGAAAAATTACAGGAAAATTTAATTCCTCCCGAATTAGAAATACCACCTGCCGAGGAATTAATAGTAAAACCTTTGAACAAAGAAGATTCTGCTATAGAAACTCAATCCGAATTAGTCGAAGTTGGTACATTAGCGACAAAAATTACAACTGTAGAAACGCCAGAAACCGAACCATCTTCTGAAATAATTGTGGAATCAGAAACAGTTACCGCAGCACCTATTCAAGAACCAGATATTCAGCAAACCGGAGAAGATTTAAAGGTGCAAGAAGCAGTAACAGAACAACTAAAAAATGTTGTTGATTCCCTTACAGAAGTATCCGAAAAACTCTCAACTCCTGAACCAACAACCAGTAAAAAACCATCAGCTAGAGGATGGATAATCACAGAAATTATTTGTCCTAAATGTGGTTCTAACAAAGTTAAAGACAAAGGACAAGTTAAAGGTCAACAAAAATACGCTTGCAAAAACTGTGGTAAACGTTGGCGGGTTGATTTAGAACCAAATGGGGAAAATGATTAAGTTGGAACTGGGGGCTGGGGACTAGGAGTAACAGGCAAGATGCCTGTCCTACGGGAAGAGACAAGGGGACTCTTTAACTCAAAACCAAAATGCACTCCTGCACCCCTGCACCCCTGCTAAATATGCTTAACCATCCACAAAGATTGGGTTTGAAAACCTAGCTGGCAATATAGATTAACTGCTGGTTGATTGGATTGAAAAACCTGGAGACTAATTTGGCGATCGCCCCGGTTTTTTGCCCAATCTTCGCCCACAAGCATTAAACTTTTCCCAATGCCTTGGCGACGATGTTTAGGAGCAACATAAAGCAAAAAAATATGGGCGTGGCGATCGCCCCGTACCTGATCGATTCCATTACCCATCCACAAACAACCAACCCGATTTCTCACAGCATTTTCTAACTTTTCTTCCACCCACCAAACCGGAGTTTCCCCAGAAAAATACTTGTCAACTGTCACAGCTAAATGAGAGAAATTCTGCTCGGGAAAAAGTTCCTGGTAAGTTTTTTGCATAAACTTTACCAAAGTTGCCCGATCTAAACTCGAACCAGTCACAAATTGATACTTTGGTGGTAGTTTGTAGTTCATCTAGAACACAGGGAACAGACAGAGCTACTTCATTCTAAAGCCAAACATATAGACTCTTAGTTCTTCACAATTAATAAATTGACAGCCCTGTGATTTTCTGCTATATTCTGCCACTTATCACCCTTTTGTGATGAATTCTAGACAAAAAATTTTAGATAATAGCCAACTTTAATCAAGCAGTATAGAATAAGAAACAGGTTACTCTGCGGCGTTGGTGACTGCCAATAATGTTTTGTGATCTATGCTTTTTGAATAAGGGAGTCTAGAGAGCTTAGCGGCAGTAGACCGGGCTTTGTTACTCGGAAACTTTTAAGCTAGAGCCAGAGGCACCCACCTGGATTCAAGTCCAGGTCAAAAACTGAGGCAAGACGGCGTTGCGGAAACCCATAAGAATCAATTACCTCTGTCAGTAGACAGGGGTAATTTGTTTTTTGAGGAGCAGAGGGGCAGGGGGGCAGAGGAGCAGAGGGGCAGGGGGGCAGGGGGGCAGAGGGGCAGAGGGGCAGAGGGGCAGAGGGGCAGAGGAGCAGAGGGGCAGGGGAGAAAAAATTTCCTACTTAAAACTTTCCCAGTCCCCAGTCCCCAGTCCCCAATCCCCAATTCCAAAAATTGTCAGGAAATTTGTACATATTTGTCCTGCTATTTCTTCAGAAAGAGTTACTATTAAGTGAAAACGAATGGAAGACCGGATTTGAGGTTAAGCGCGACTTCTCAATTGCTTAAAGTGTCAGACTTCTCCGCTGATGTATTCAGGCTAAATAATGGGCTGACGGTAATTCATCAGTACATTCCGGCTACACCTGTAGCTGTAGTAGATGTTTGGGTGCGTGCAGGTGCGACTAGAGAGCCGGAACAATGGTCTGGAATGGCTCACTTTCTAGAACACATGATTTTTAAGGGTACGGAACAGGTTCCGCCAGGGATGTTCGATCAAGTGGTGGAATACTGGGGCGGCGTTACTAATGCTGCGACTAGCCATGATTATGCTCATTTCTACATCACTACGGCTGTTTCGTACTTGGAAGATACTTTGCCTTATTTGGCGGAATTGTTGCTCAATGCTTCGATCCCTGACGATGAATTTCTCCGAGAAAGAGATGTAGTGTTGGAGGAAATTCGCCAATCGCAGGATAATCCTGATTGGTTTGCTTTCCAAGCGATGATGGAAAGTGTTTACCAAGACCATCCTTATAGTCGTCCGGTTTTGGGTACAGAAGAGATTTTATTACAGCATTCACCGGAAGCAATGCGCTGTTTTCATGCTTGCCATTATCAACCGGAAAATATGACGGTGGTGATTGTGGGTGGTGTGCCGCAAGGAATGGCGTTAGAGTTGGTGAATAACTCGTTTAGTAGTTTTAAGGCGCGATCGAGTTGTCCACAGTTGTCAACCAATGAGTTGTCTCCAATTCAAGAAGTTCGTCGCCAAGAATTGTTTTTAGACCGAATCGAAGAGTCTCGTTTGTTAATGGCTTGGACAGGGCCAGGAGTAGAACAAATTCGCACAGCTTATGGATTGGATTTGATTTCGGTGCTTTTGGCTGAAGGGCGTTGTTCTCGACTGGTGAGTAAGTTACGGGAAGAAGAACAGTTAGTTCATGGTATTGGTAGTAATTTCTCGTTACAGCAAGATTCGAGTTTGTTTACAATTACTGCTCACTTGGAAGCGGAAAATATCGAAAAAGTGGAAGCATCGATCGGTAAATATTTGTTGGATTTACAAACAGAACCGATTTCAGAGATAGAATTGGCAAGGTGTAAACGTTTGTTGTGTAATGATTATGCTTTTTCTACGGAATCACCTGGTCAGCTAGCTGGATTGTATGGTTACTATAATACGATCGCCCAAGCCGAAATAGCCGTAACTTATCCGCACCAAATTCAAGGAATTAGCGCCGCTGACCTGCTAGAAATAGCTAGAGAATATCTTTCACCTCATCATTATGTAATCACTGAGTTAAAACCTTATGGGGAATAGAAAATGTAAAATCAATTGATTTGTTTTCTCTGTGTTTTTCGCGGAAAAGTTCTTTTAAAATTGACGAATTACCGATTTGCTAATTAGCTAATGAATCCCGAAGTTAGAATGGAAGATGCTTTTAACCCAGGTACCGGCAGTTCGTTCCCAGAGCGAACAATGCAGCGAATAGTTACTAATAATGGTATGGTAGTATTGGCGCTAGAAAATCCGGCGGCTGATATTATTGCGACGCGGATTTTTGTGAAGTCAGGTAGCCGTTTTGAGCCAAGATACCAAGCTGGTTTATCTCATTTATTATCATCGGTAATTACGAAAGGAACAGAGCAATTATCTGCTGGAGAAATTGCCGAGAAAGTGGAATCTTTGGGCGCGAGTTTGGGCGCAGATACAACTACGGATTATTTTTTACTCAGCATGAAGACTGTTTCGGCTGATTTTTCGGAAATGTTGGAATTAGCAGGGGAATTGTTGCGATCGCCTACCTTTCCAGAAGCCGAAGTAGAATTAGAAAGAAGGATGACTTTACAAGCCATTAAATCCCAACAAGAACAACCTTTTACTGTGGCTTTTGAACAGTTGCGACAAGCAATGTACCAAGATCATCCTTATGCTTTATCCAGTTTGGGAACAGTCGAAACTGTGGCTAATTTGGGTCGAGGTGAATTAGACAGATTTCATCATACTTATTTTCGCCCTGATAATACAATTATTTGTGTTGTTGGTCGAATTACCCCGGAAGAAGTAGTTAACCAAATAGAAAAAGTATTCGGTGATTGGAAAATACCTGATACGCCAATTCCTACTGTAGAATTACCCGAAATTTTGGCTTTTCCTCACCCTAGAATTACACCAATTCCTACCAAACAATCAATTGTGATGTTGGGTTATTTGACTGCATCGGTGAATCATCCTGATTATGCAGCTTTGAAGTTAATTAATACTTATTTGGGAAATGGTCTTTCCAGTCGTTTGTTTGTAGAATTGCGGGAAAAAAGAGGTTTAGCTTACGAAGTTTCGGCTTTTTATCCAACTCGTTTAGATGCTTCTCAGTTTGCGGTTTATATGGGAACTGCACCAGAAAATACTGAGGTTGCTTTGTATAGTTTAAGAACAGAAGTAGAACGTTTGTGCAAAATTCCGTTGAAGGCTGATGAACTGCAAGCGGCGAAGAATAAACTTTTAGGTCAATATGCTTTGGGTAAACAAACTAATGCTCAAATTGCTCAAGTTTTTGGTTGGTACGAAACTTTAGGTTTGGGTGTGGGATTCGATCGCGTTTTCCCCAAAGCAGTGGCAGTGGTAACTCCTGAAGAAATTCAGGAAGTGGCAAGTCGATATTTCACTGAACCTTATATTTCTCTAGTTGGCCCGGAATCCGCGGTAGAAGGACTGATAGAATCTAGTTGGTAAAATTAGTCCCAAAAATAAATAGCTTACATCAGCTTTGAGGAGTGAGAATTGCAGATGTCAGTATTAGCTAGGATTTCCGTGTTTTTATTTCCTGTTTCCTTGGCGATCGGGTATTCTAATTTACCAGCGATCGCACAGGGAAAAGTAGAATCCGTCAACCAATTAGTGGCAGAACGTCCTCCAACTGTAATTGTCAATCGTCCAGTTTTAAAAAGTGGTAGCAAAGGCGAAGCAGTATCGGAATTGCAAGCAGCTTTAAAACTTTTGGGATATTACAAAGGCGAAGTTGATGGAGTTTATAGTGAGAATACAGCGATCGCTGTCACCCAATTTCAGGAAGCAGCTGGTTTAAATCCTGATGGAATTGTCGATCGAGAAACTTGGGAAAAACTGTTTCCTGGAACAGAATTCACAGCTAATAACTCTCGATTAGCTAACAGATCTAACACTAGAATTAGAAGAACTTCTTCAGCTAACCAATCTACTAAAGAAGAAACTACAACTGATAATCCCGACTCAGAAAATACCAACTCAGAAAATACTGAATCACCAATTGCTGATTTACCAACCTTAAAAATTGGAATGCGGGGAGCGGAAGTATTTTGGTTACAGAAACGATTGCAAGCGATCGGATTTTTTCAAGGTTCTGTAGACGGAATTTTTGGCAAAGATACCCAAGCAGCGGTGATAGCTGCACAAGAAAAGTATGGGCTAAAACCTGATGGAATTGTTGGTGCTGCAACTTGGCAAGCAATTTTACCCTAACTTCTAAGTATCTGTAGAGGCATTTTATCTTTTTTTCCCAATCTTGTAGGACAGGCATCTTGCCTGTCTTTTGGTAGAAAGACGATCATCACTTACGATAGAGCCAGACTCACCAAAATAAGGGTTATTCTCAACTTGAATAGGATGAACAATTTTAAATCCTAGTTTATTTTTTGATGAGTTCTGGTAAAAACAATGTATAACGACGACGATAAACGCACAACATATAATCGTGGAGTTAATCCCGAACCGAACCAAAACAATTACTCAGAAGTACCAAGAAACACTGAAACTGTTAACAATATACCACCTGAAGAGTATAGAGACGGTTACGTTCACGGTCGAATTGCCGAACGTCGATACAATGAAGATAATCGGGTAGTTCGGGAAAATAATAATGCGGCTCGTGGTTTAATATTGGGAATTGTTTTGACTTCTTTAGTAGCTATTCCTGCCTTAGCTTACTATTTGTGGAGGCAAAGTCAAGAACCTGTAGTTGCACCTGAACCTGTACCTGCGCCTGTAGTCGTACCTTCTCCTTCGCCAGAACCACAACCAACAATTATTCAAGAAAGAGTCATTGAAAGAAATCCTGAAGTGCAAGTAGTTCCAGTTCCTCAAAGAGAAACACCAACTACAACCACACCCGCACCAAATATTAATATTGAGCAGTCTGCGCCAACGCCACAAGCGACACCAAACGTTAATATTACTGTTCCACCTACTACTGGACAACAGCAGTCTCCTGATTCGACTCAACAGTTACCTGCTAATCAACAAACTGAAAATCAATCATCTACAAATTCGACTCAACAATTACCTTCAATTCAAGGTTCTCCATCTCCCGGAGTTAGCGATAGTACTAATCCTAATTTGGGAAATCAAAGTAATCCGACAACTTCAGGCGATGATATTTCTCCAGATGGAACTACTACAACGCCTGGAACTAATACTTCTCCATCTACTACCAATCAATCTGAACAATAAAGAGCAAACTGACGATTTCCCCTCTAGTTTGAGGGGATTTTGATCTTAATGTTTACTAGAAAAAGAAGTAAGACTAAACTGTTTAATGAAAAAGCGTAAGAAAGTGTTTCACCAAATAAAGCTCTTTAAAGTTTGGTAAAGTTGTTACTCATTACCGAGAAACAAATGCTACTTTATTAAATAAGGCACAAACCAAGTAGATCTTCAATTCAACTTTCGCATTTTGGTTTGGTGTCGAGCTTGTGCCTTCCTGCTCGATCGCCAATGCAACAGATAACCGGAATGATATTTCATTTTTGATGTTTCATTTTTGAGGTTTCATTTTTGAGAGTTATTATTTGCGTTCAGTTTTTGTACTAATTGCTTGTTCTTGAAAGAACGCAAATCGATCGGTAAGTGTCTGAATGAACGGAGGTGATGCAAACCGAGAGTCCGGTCTGTTGCGAGTATAGTCCATATTTTGGAGTTTAAGTTCTTTCTTTTTGGAAACTGTTCGTTATTCAGTCGTTGTAATTAATTCGACTGTTTGTTATCTCAATAACCCGCCTTGAGCTATCAGTATTTTCCCTAGCGAGGCGGGTTTACAGTTGTTTAAGCGATCGATATAATCAGTTGGTTAATAATTAAATAATTATAATAATTAATCTTGAGCAAATAACTGAATTACAGTAATTTCTGGGCGACAAAACAAGCGTCCAGGTAAGTAACTTCCTAACCCTCGATTTACATAAAGCAGGTTTTTTCCTACTTGGTGTAAGCCTTGCGACCATTCCCAATGTTGGAACACTTTGGCACATTTTTTCTTGGTGTAAGGCAACTTCTGGCGCAAAGGTTGAGGAATAAAAGGGTAAATTTTTGGTAATAATGCTGGGATTGAGCCAATTTTAGGAATGATAATTTGTCCGCCGTGAGTATGACCAGATAATTGTAAATCGACGCGCCAGAATTGCAAGTCTTCGGCGGTATCAGGATTATGAGATAAGACGAGGCGAGGAATTCTCGCATCTATTTGGGGCATGACTGCGGTAGGATTAAATTGGTGGGAACGGAGATCGGCAAATCCAACGATCGCTAATTGAGATCCGAAAAGATAAACAATTTCATTCCAGAGAACTTGAATATCAATACTAGCTAAAGCACGAATAATAGTGGTTTTTGAGTGAGAAAAATAAAGATCGTGGTTGCCTAAAACGGCGTAAATACCAAAGCGACTTTTTAAATGTTTAAGTCGGAGTACTAGTTGATGAATTGGATCGGGATCGTGGGTAACATAGTCACCTGTCAGAAAGATTAAATCGGGTTCAATTTGGTTGCTGGTCGCGATCGCCTCTGCTAACAAATTCTCCGACAAGCGTAAACCATCATAGTGAAAATCTGAGAGTTGGACGATTTTGATGCCGTGTAATGATGGGGGTAAATTAGCGATCGGCACGGTTAACTTTTCGAGTTTTAACCTGCCAGTAAGTAATCTGTGCATATATTTATCTCTGTTATATATCGTATGTAACATAACAAAACCTCTATGCAAAGGAGATTTCTACCGGAAAAAGTCAAACTTAGTTGGGGAAAAGACTTGTATTAATCGCCCTAATTGAGCAAAATTCTGTTATGCAAAAAAGTTCCCATAACGTCGCGATCGATAAGCTTATGAAATTCACACCTATAGCTAGTGCCACTTTACTAACCACACTTAGTCTGACAAATACAGCATTTGCCGCCAATCCCGAACATACTAGACAGCTACTTGCTAGCAGACAATGCTCTCAATGCGATTTAGCTGACGCAGGATTAGTAATGGCTAATTTGGCGGGTGCTGATTTAACTGGTGCTGATTTAAGTCGAGCGAACCTCAGCCGTGCTAACTTGATGGGTGCGGATCTCAGAGGTGCTAACTTGATGGGTGCCAGTCTGCATGGTGCTAATCTGACTGGTGCTAATCTGAGTGGCGCTAATCTGATTGCTGCTGATTTAAGAGGTGCTTATTTATCTCAAGCAAATTTAGTTGGCACAAATTTAGCTAATGCGAATTTGCTGGGGGCAGTTGGACTACCAAATTATACGGGTAATGCTGAAGATTTTTACCGTTGGGGAATGGCAGAAGCAGAGAGAGATAATCACCAAAGGGCGATGGAACTGCTAAATCAAGCTTTGATCATGAAACCTGATTATGCTAATGCTTATTTAGGTCGGGGAATGGTGCAATTTAATCAGGGCGATCGCATCGCCGCACTTGCAGATACTAAAAAAGCATCTGAACTCTACAATACCCAAGGTAATCAAGAAGGTGTCAAAGTCGCGCAACAAATAATTGCCGGAATCGAACAACTAAACAATCCCAAAGAACGTCGTCCTAGTACTGGCGAAAATCTGCTTAACTTATTCCAAGGTTTAGCAAGTTTAGCCCTTCAGTTATGGCTTTAATTTAGACCAAAAAACCCGGTTTCCAGTTCTTAATCTAATTAAGAAACCGGGTTTCTGCGTCACAAGTAATTTTTTTTTCTGTTTTTAACTGCCTGCTTTCTCAGTTGCTCAACTTATCCTTAACTGTGATCCAAATCACTTAATGAGTTGTAAATAGTCACAATTTTTTAGCGAGTTGAGTCACTCTATTTAACCGAGAAAGAACTGATAGTAATAGTATCAACGTTGCAGCAGTAATTTAACTGCCGTTGGGGGGAGTTAGAGATGTTAGAAAAACTTTTACTAGCAGCCACAGTCACTTTTTCGATACATTTTCTTTTACCAGTAAACTCACCAGATATGACTCAGACTAACTGGCAAGTCTATTCGGCAAAAAATACAACTACAGAATCAGAAAATTTAGTAGAGCAACAATTGTTAGCTAAAATTTGGCAACCTACTGCAACACAGCAGAAATAATTAAAAAGGCTTTTTGCCTGTGAGCAAATAAGTTACCATTTCTCCTTTACCTTTAATCGGAATAGCACCTCGCTTAGTTAACTTGTACTTACTTTTGAGTAGTTGATACGTATTTGTACTAACTTGAATTACGCCAGGAATACCTTGAGATTCCATGCGGCTAGCGGTGTTAACTGTGTCACCCCATAAATCGTAACTAAATTTTTTAATGCCAATTACGCCAGCAACAACTGGGCCTGTATTCATGCCAATTCTTAAGCTAAAACTTGTCCCGGTTTTAATATTAAATTCGGCAATTTTTCCCAGCATACCTAATGCCATTTCAGCTGCGGCTTCTGCATGATCGGGACGAGCGGCAGGTAATCCAGCTACAGCCATGTAAGCATCACCAATGGTTTTAATTTTCTCTAAACCATGCTGTTCGGCTAAGAGATCGAATTCAGAGAATACTATATTTAAATTTTCTACGAGTTGTCGAGGAGATGTATTGGCTGACAATTCGGTAAAACCTACTAAGTCAGCAAATAAAACTGTGACTTCTTCAAAACTATCGGCGATCGTACATTGTTCTAATTTTAATCTATGGGCAATTGGTTCGGGAAGAATATTTAGCAACAGTTTTTCTGTTTGTTCTTGTTGGTAACGAAGAGCTTCTTGAGCTACTTTACGCACGGTAATGTCGGAAACTGTGCCTTCATAATAAAGTAATTTTCCTGTCGAATCACGCACTGCCCTAGCATTTTCACTAATCCAAATTATTTTGCCATCTTTACGCCGCACTAAAGATTCAAATCCATAAACTGCGTGATCTTTTTCCATTCTAGCCACAAATTCTTGGCGGCGATCGGGATCGACATAAAGTTGATGAGAAATATTGCCCAGAACTGCAATTAATTCTGATGGAGAATCATAACCATAAATTTTGGCTAAAGCAGCATTAGCACTAAGATAACGCCCAGAAGGGGTTGATTGAAAAATGCCATCTACTGCGTTTTCGACAATGCTGTGATATCTTTGTTCGGCTAATCTTAAGGCTTCTTCTGCGCGTTTACGTTGAATTAGCGAACCTAATTGTGTAGCTACTGCACTCACTAGTTCTAATAAATTTGGTTCTTCTTTGGTAGTAGTTTTTTTGAAAAAGACTAGAATTGCTAAAACTTCATCAGCTAGTAAAATTGGAACGCCAAAGCAACAGTTTAATCCTACTGCTGTGACAATATCTTGGCGAGAAAAAGTGTCTAGTGATTGAGATGAAATATCTTCAATCCATTCTGGCTGTCGATGTTTCCAAATTCTTCCCGGTAATCCGAAGTTGAAAGGAAATTTAAATTGCAAACTTTTTTGTCTAAATATTTCTAAATCTGCTGCGCTGGCATACCAACCTGAAGAACATTCTAAGACTTGGCGATCGTCAGTGGGAATCCAAGCTTCACCAAAATCCCAGCCAATTGTTCTACAGATTAGATGTAAAATTACCTCAATGGCAGTATCAAATTTTTCGGCGCGACTAATGGCTTGAGTTGCTGCTAGTAAAAGACGAATTTTTACTTCGGCTTTTTTGCGATCGCTAACTTCTGCTTGCAACTGCTGATTTTTAAACTCTAGTTGTTCTGCTAATCTTTTTTGATTTAATTGATTGTTAATTCTTGCTAAAACTTCTTCTAACTGAAATGGTTTAGTAATATAATCTACTCCACCCACTTCAAAGGCTTTAATTTTATCTATTACATGATCCAAAGCACTAATAAAAATCACAGGAATTTTACAAGTATCAGGATTTGCTTTTAAAGTTTGACATACTTCATAACCATTCATTAACGGCATATTTATATCGAGCAAAATCAAATCGGGAGGAGACATTTGTGCTGCTTTTAAAGCCATTTGTCCATTAATTGCTTTTCGCACATAATACCCTTGTCCAGAAAGCATTGTAGATAACAGCCTTAAATTATCCGGCGTATCATCAACAATCAGGATATTAGCTGTTGTTTTTGGATTTATTTGTGATTCTTGTTGCTGATTCATCAGAAGCGGCGATTAATTATTAAAATTATTGAATTGGTAGTTTTAACGATTCTCCTGAATAAGCCCCTGACTGGAAGACCTTCTTGAAGTTTATTCTACTAAATTTTCTAAAATAATCTGGTTTCTTCCTTGCTGTTTAGCACAGTAAAGTGCTTTATCAGTTATCGCAATTAAAATATCGGGATTAATTTCTGTATTCGGAACAACAGTAGTCACTCCTAAACTGAGCGTAACAAATTCACTAACAGTAGATGTAGCATGAACAATTTTCAGAGATTGCACTTTCTGTCTAATTAATTCTGCTACTTTTAGAGCACCATTAGCATCAGTGTTGGGC
Organism: Floridaenema fluviatile BLCC-F154; assembly: GCF_041929135.1. Taxonomy (NCBI): domain Bacteria; kingdom Bacillati; phylum Cyanobacteriota; class Cyanophyceae; order Aerosakkonematales; family Aerosakkonemataceae; genus Floridanema; species Floridanema fluviatile. The sequence goes on from NZ_JBHFNS010000077.1 coordinate 68,395, forward strand.
AAAATTACAGCAAACTCTTCACCTCCATATCTTGCTACTAAATCTGCGGGACGATTAACACAAGTATTAATTGTTGTAGCTACCTGCTGTAAACAAAAATCTCCTACCAAATGTCCGTAAGTATCATTATAAAGCTTGAAGAAATCTACATCACATAAAATTAAAGATAACGGAGATTTTTCCCGAAACATTTGTAACCATTCTAATCCTAAATATTCATCAAACAACCGACGATTAGCCACACCTGTTAAACTATCTATAGTAGCTAATCGCTCTAGTTCTTGATTAGCTTTTACTAAAGCGTCTTCAGTTCTTTTCAATTGAATTAGTGAAGCTAACTGAGTAGCTAAAGCATGAACCAAATCAACTACTCTAGGTTCCGGTTCGCTTAATTGTTTTTTATAAAATACGAGAATAGTTAAAACTTGATCGTTGACTAAAATGGGAATTCCAAAAGCTGTTTTTAAACCGACTTCCAGAGCATCTTTTTGTCTCACAAATTTAGTTTCAGTTTCATTTGAAACATCTTTTAACCACTCAAATTGTTTGGAAGTCCAAATTCTTCCGGGTAATCCACTACTAGGAGGTAAGGTTAAAGATTTACTTTTTTCAATAAACTTTTCCAAGCTTTTATCACTAGTATACCAACCAGTACTATATTCTAATTTGCTAGTTTTATTATTGGGAATCCAAGCTTCTCCTAAATCCCAACCTATAGCGAGGCAAACTTGTTTAAGGGTTACTTTCAGCGCACCGTCAAAATCTAGTGACTTACTAATTAGTTGAGTAGTATCCAATAAAAACCTAATTTCCTCTTCTACTTTCTGCCGTTCCAGAATTTCTAATTGTAGTTGGGTATTTTGCTGATAAAGTTGCTTTTGCAGTTGATGAATAGTTAATTGATTTTCCACACGAGCTAACACTTCTTCCAGTTGAAAAGGCTTAGCAATATAGTCTACTCCTCCAACTCGAAAAGCTTTCACTTTATCTAAAGTTTCATCTAAAGCACTAATAAAAATCACCGGAATATGGCGAGTTACTTCCTGGGATTTGAGGATTTTACAAACTTCATAACCGTTGATTTCCGGCATATTTATATCTAATAATATCAGGTCTGGTTGGCTTACTTGTACTCCTTTTAAAGCTAACTTACCATTAATTGCTTTTCTTACTTGATAACCTTGAGACATCAGCATATTCGACAAAAGCCGTAAGTTGTCTGGGGTGTCATCAACAATTAAAATATCGGCTTTATGCTGTAGTGATTTGAATTCATTCATCAGAAAATTCTCTGGTTAATTCGATAATTATATCCATGCGAAAGTTATCCACTAAATCTAGTAGATTATGCCTTAGTTCAGAGTGAGTTAGGGGAATTAGTTGAATAAGTTCGATCGCGTCTTGGTCGTTGATAGCGAGTGATGCTCTATGTAGTTTAACTAACCATTCTTTTGGCATAATCTTTAAGTCATCCGGGTTAATATTTTTTGTCTGTGCGGGATGAATAACAGGGGTAGATAATGAATCTTGTTGATAAAGATAGCGCAATCCTAAATGTTTTGCCATTTTTTCAAATAGCATTTCTTCCCGAAATGGTTTGGGGAGAAAGTCATCACAGCCTGCTTTTAAGATAGCTGATTGTTGCTCTTGAAAGGCACTAGCAGTAAGAGCAATAATCACGGTTTCATGACCTTTGGCGTGAGACTTAATGTGTTTAGTGGCTTCATAGCCATCCATGATTGGCATTTGCATATCCATCCAAATTAAATGAGGTTGCCAACTTTCCCAAATGTTAATTGCCTGTTGACCATTTTCAGCTTCCCGGATTTCAAATCCGAAAGGTGTGAGCAATTGTACTACTAATTGTCGATTTTCTTTAATATCTTCAACTATGAGGATACGGTAAGTCGGTTGATTTGGCTCTAAACCGATAATTCGTTTTGTGGAAGAGATGGCATTTTCTTCCAAATGAGAAACTACATTAACGAGGATGTCGAATGTAAAAGTAGTTCCTTGACTAAGTTGGCTGCGAACGCTGATATCTCCTCTCATTAATTTGATGAATTGTTGGCTAATGGGTAAACCTAAACCTGTTCCTTGTCCTGTTTGACGACCTGTTTGGGTTTGAACGAAGGGTTGAAATAAAATCGAAAGTTCGTTAGGTGCAATTCCTGGGCCAGTATCTTCTACTATAAAGATAATTTTAGTTTTTGGGTTGGTAAAAGAGTGTTGAGTGATTTCTGTTTTTCCTAAAAGAACGTGCAGTTTGACAACGCCTGTCTGGGTGAATTTGATGGCGTTACCTAGTAGATTGAGGAGAACTTGCCGTAATTTACTTTCATCTGTTTTGATATGTTGCGGTACTTGAGGAGCAATTTCAAATACTAGTTGTAAACCTTTAGAGTTGGCTTTGAGTCGCAGTAGTTCTTCAAGAGAATTAAGTAATTCATGGAGGTTGAAAGGATTTTCATTTAAGGTAATTTGTCCGGCTTCTATTTTTGACATTGATAAAATGTCATTAATTAAATCGAGCAAATGTTCGCCGCTGCGATTAATAATTTCTGTATATTCTTGTTGTTCTAAAGAGAGTGATGGGGAACGTGCCATGAGTTGACTAAATCCCAAGATAGCATTTAAAGGAGTCCGCAATTCGTGACTCATTTTGGCGAGAAATTGACTTTTAGCTTTGTTAGCAGCATCAGCGGTTTCTTTGGCTTTCCTTAATTCTAATGATTGTCTTTGAGTTTGTTCTAGTAATTCTGCTTGTTGCAAAGCTACTGCTAGTTGAGTGCCAATTTGTACTACTACATCTATTTCGGCTTTTTGCCATTGTCGGGAGCCAGAATTTTGATAGTTTGCTAGTAATCCCCAAAGTTTATTGCCACAAAAAATAGGTACGGTTAAGTAAGCTTTAGCTTGAAATTGTTCTAAGAGATTGATATAGCATTGGTCGAAGTTTTCTTGATAGATATCTGCTACTGCTAGATAGCTAGCGCCACGAGTGTAAGCGCCGCCTTGGGTTTCTTGTAAATAGGTGTCTTGAATTATAATTTCCGGGGTTCCCCAGGTTTTTACAACACATCTTTCTGAGTCTAAAGCGTCATTTGTCAGATCGGGATTTTCTTGATGTGATGTAATTAAAGAAACCCAATCTTTGGCTACAGATTCGGCGACGAATTCGCCACTCCAGTCAGGATTAAAGCGATAAATGGCGACCCGATCGCAATTAAGAACTTGGCGTAATTCTGAGGTGGTAGCTTTAAATATTGTTTCTAGATTTAAGGTTTGACGGATTCTTTCGATCGCTTTAGCGATCGCTTTAAAACGTTCGGCGCTTTCTCGTAAGGCGGCTTCTGATTGCTGGCGTTCGGTGATATCAATTGCCATTGCTGCACCGCCAATTATTTGACTGTGATTGTCTACTAAAACTGTGTTATACCATTGACAAATTATCCGTTTGCCATCTTTAGTTAGGTTGTGATTAATGTGAGGTTTTTCGCCACCTTCTTGCATTAATTTTTGAAGCAAATTAGTGATATTTTGCAATTTATCTGGTGGGACTAATAATTTTAAGGCGTTAAGATTTTGAATTTCTTCAGCTTTATATCCAAAAACTGTTTCGGCGGCTGGATTCCAAGCGACTATTTCAAAGTTTTTATTCCATTCCATGATGGCTACAGGAGTTTGTTGAACAAAAAAGGATAGCCTTTTCTGTGATTCTCTCAGTTTAGCTTCCGAGAGTTTGCGATCGGTGATATCAAACATTAAACCATGCCAAACAATTTCTCCGTTTGAGTGAGATTCTGGTTTAGAAGCTGCTTGTATCCATTTAATTCCTGATGGGGTAATTATTCTACCTTCCCAGCGCCAAGGTTCTAAGGTTTGACTACAAATTTGTATGCTTTCATCGTGATTTTGGCGATCGTCGGGATGAATTTTATTAAAAACTAATTCTAAATTTTCTTGAATTTCTTCTGGTTCCAATTCATGAATTTCTCGACAAGCGGAACTAATATAAGTTAAATGAAAACTTCCATCTGATTTTTGAATAATTTCATAAATCACTCCTGGTAAATTATCTGCTAATTTTTGAAATCTGGCTTCGCTTTGTCTTAAGGCTGCTTCTGTTCTTTTGCGATCGCTAATATTTGTTGCTGCACCAAGAATTTGTTCCGGCTTACCATCTGGGGTTCTAGTAAAGACAATTTCTCGACTAAACAACCAAAGCCATTCACCATTTTTATGCCGAATGCGGTACTCAAAATCAATAGCTTCACCATCCTTAACTGTTTCCAGTTTAGTAAAACGTTCCATTAGCATCGGGTAATCATCTGGGTGAAACACATTTGACCAATCTGTGTTATGCAAATTCTGTAATTCTTCTGGTGTATAACCGAGTATTTTCACTACTTCGGCATTAGTATAAATATTGTTAAGTTCTGGTAATTTATAAATATATAAAAGATTTGGGTTGGCATCTGTTATAGCTTGCAACCAACGCTGGCTTTTTTGCAATTTTTCTTCTATTTCTTTACGTTGAGAAATATCTTCAATTATCCCGATAAAATACAGAGGATTTCTTTCCCAGTCTCGCACTAATGAAGCACTAACATTTACCCACTTAATTTGACCATCTTTCCGAATTAAACGTTTTTCTACCGCATAGTTGTCAATTTCCCCTGCTAAAAGTTGATTGACATAATCTAAGCATAAATCTATTTCTTCTACCAGAGTCCAGTGTTGCCAATTGAGTTGTAATAGTTCGGACTCTGAATATCCAGTAATTTGACAAAACTGTTTGTTTACCCGGAGAAATTGACCAGTAAGAGATACTTGAGTCATTCCTACCGCAGCTTGCTCAAAAATAGCGCGGAAACGTTGTTCGCTTTCGCTGAGTGCTTCTTGTGCTTGCTTGCGTTCAGTAATATCGGTAGAGGAACCAACAACTTCAATAGGATTTCCTGCTTCATCCCGGATTAATTTAAAAGTATCGTAAACCCAACGATAGCTGTTATCTTTTTGTAAAAAACGATATTCCCAAGAGAAATGATCTTGGGTAAATATTTGGGGGATTTGAGCTAAGACAAATTCCTTATCTTTTGGATGAAGCCGATTAATCCAAAAGTTTTTTTTCTGTAAAAATTCTGCTGCTGAATAACCTAAAATATTTTCACAGTTCTGACTAATAAAAGTAGTAGTGATGTTGATGTCAGGTTTGTAGCTATAAATTACTGAGGGACTAGAAGAAAGCAAATATTCCAGTCGTTTTCTTGCCATAGTTAAAGCTTCTTGAGCTTCTTTTTCTGAAGTAATATCGCGGAAAGTTACAGCTAAACCATCAGCTAATTTAACAGCAATAATTTGAAACCATCCTTGGATCTTGTCATAATGGTAATACAATTTTTTATTTAGAGTTTCGCCTGTTTCTACTACTTTGATGTAGGCTTCAAATAAGCCACTTTCCCGATGACCAGGCATTTCTTCTAATAAGTATTTACCGATCGTATCCTGAGCATTACGTTGGATCAGTTTTTCGGCTGCTTGATTTAGTACAAGACATTTAAAATTTATAATATTTCCTTGGGAATTGCGAACCGAAGCCAAGGCAGTAATCCCATCTAAGGAACTGTCTAATACACTAGTTAAAAGAGATTCAGTTTGTTGTAAATGTTGATTCTGATTTTGTAGTTGCTTTTGTAAGTTTTTAATAGTGAGTTGGCTTTCTATGCGAGCTAGTACTTCTTCGACTTGAAATGGTTTAGTAATATAATCTATACCACCAACGCGAAATGCTTTAACTTTTTCATTAACTTGGTCTAATACACTGAGAAAGATTACTGGTATATCTTTAGTTTGGGAATTTGCTTTTAACCTTTGACAAACTTCATAGCCATTCATTTCTGGCATCATCACATCTAAAAGGATTAAATCTGGTGGAGAGGCGATCGCATAATTCAAAGCTAATTCTCCAGAAATAGCTCTTTTAACACTGTATCCTTCTTGATTAAGAAGATCGGACAAAAATCGGAGGTTACTAGCTTGATCGTCAACTACTAAGATTTCAGTCTTGGCATTTTCAATTTTTATTTGAGGAAAGTCATTTTCTGATGGCAACATACCTTTAAACTACTTCATAGCTGATTTTGTTATACGAACCATTATGTCAAGCCGAAAATCATTAAGCAAATCCCTTAAAGCATTAGCCAGGGTTGCAGAGTCAGCTGGTAATTGCTCAATTAACTGAGATATTAACTCTTCATTTAGTTCATTGGCGGCTTGATGTAACTGCTGTATCCAATTTTGAGGTACTTGAGCTAGTAAGGGTAAAAAGAATGAATATGGTCTTTGGTTAACAGAATAACGCTTTCTATAAAAGGAGTTGTTTACTTGAGGCAAATCTTCATAAACATAGAGTATTCCTATGTATTCTGCTATTTTATCAAAGACAACTTTCTCTTGAAAAGGTTTACGAACAAAATCATCACAACCAACTGCCAAAAATTCTTCTTTTCTCTCTTCAAAAGCACTAGCAGTTAAAGCAATAATTATTGTATGAGGTACACAAAGCAAGGTGTTAAATAGAGAAAATTTGCGATCGTTCTCTTCACTGCATACATCTATTTTTTTTCTTTGGTTTTCCAAGTTTCTAATATTTTTAGTAGCCTGTAACCCGTTCATTATAGGCATTCGAGTATCCATGAAAATTAAGTGTGGTTGCCAACTAGACCACAAGCTAACTGCTTGTTCACCATTTTCAGCTTCTTGCACTTCAAAACCGATCGGCTGAAGTAACTTAACTAACAACAAACGGTTGTCTCGATTATCATCTACTATTAAAATTCGACAGGGTATTTGTTTTTGCTGTAATCCAATTACTCTCTGACGGACTAGAGGTGTAATTTCTGCAAAATTTGCCAGAGTAACTTTAATATCAAATTTAAAAATTGTTCCTTTCCCTAAAACACTACTAACAGTAATATCTCCTCCTAACAGCTGTACAAATTTGCGAGTAATTGTTAAGCCTAAACCAGTTCCTTCAGCAGATTGTCTTCCTGATTCCGTTTGAATAAAAGCATTAAATAGACCGCTAATTTCTTCTTCTGCAATACCTACTCCCGTGTCTTCAACTTCAAAATCAAGTTGGCATGATTGAGAACTTAAGCTAGAATCACTTTCATTACAGACATTAACGCGCACAATAATGCTTCCAGATTCGGTAAACTTCAGTGCATTAGCGAGCAAATTAATTAAACAACTGCGTAATTTCTTCTCATCAGTTTTAATATACTGAGGAACTTCTGGGGATACGATTAATTTCATTTTTAATCTTTTTCTTTCAGCTTTGATTTGAAACATTTCTTCCAAGCTATCTAAAAGTCTATAAAAATCAAAGCTAGCTTCATTGAGTGAAAGTACTCCTGATTCTATTTTAGATAATTCCAAAACATCATTAATTAATTCCAACAAATGTTCACCGCTGCGATTAATAATTCGCAGGTTTTCTGTTTGATCGCTACTCAAGAGAGAGTCGCGCATCATAACTTGTGTAAAACCCAAAATTGCATTCAGGGGAGTACGCAATTCATGACTCATGTTGGCAAGGAATTCCGTTTTAGCTTGAGAAGCAGCGGCGGCGGCTTCTTCTGCCTTTTTGCGTTCAATTATTTCTGCTTGTAATTGCTGATTTTGAGCTATTAATTGTTTTTGTAATCTGCGAATTGTTAGTTGATGTTCAACTCTTGCCAAAACTTCTTCTACTTGAAATGGTTTGGTGACATAATCTACACCTCCAACTTGAAAGGCTTTAAGTTTGTCTAATACTTCATCAGAAGCACTAATAAAAATTACAGGTATTTCCATAGTTTCGGAACTACTTTTAAGTTGCTCGCAGACTTCATAACCGTTCATGTCCGGCATTCTAATATCAAGTAATATTAAGTCGGGTTGAGCCGATCGCGCCGCTCGCAATGCCATTTTTCCATTAATTACTCCCCGAATTTTATATCCACAATCGGTTAAAGTTGCCGAGAGAACTTGCAGGTTTTCTGGCGTGTCGTCAACAATCAAAATATTTCCTTTATGACCTATACTATTGCTATCCATTATTTTAAAATCGGGTTCTACTAACTAATGAGTAATTTGTTAATTTGGCTTAGCTGCTTTTCTGTGCTTCGATTAAATCGATGATTTTGTCGCACCGGAAATTGTGAGCTAAATCAGCAATCGATCGACGAATATGAGCATATTCAGGTGGCATTTGTTCCAGTAATGTAAAAATTTGTTCATTATCTACTGAATCAGCCGCCTGATATAGCTCATCAATCCATTCTGGAGACATTACCTGTAAACAGAAAGGTTCAATATTATTGCCTGAATCTATGTTTCCGTTTAAAGTTTCTTCTCCAGGTAATGAAAAACTTGCTGTTAGTTTTTCTTCACTACTTAATGATGAAATTGATTGTTCATAAATGTAATTCACTCCTAAATATTTAGCTATTTTTTCTAAAATTATTTGTTCGCGGAATGGCTTTGCTACAAAGTCATCACAGCCTACTGATAGGATAACAGAACGTTCTTCCTCAAAAGCACTTGCTGTTAAGGCAATAATTACAGTTTCTTGACCTTTTGAATAGGTTTTGATGTATTTAGTAGCTTCATAACCATCCATAACAGGCATTCGCATATCCATCCAAATTAAGTGTGGTTCCCAAGTTGACCACAGTTTTATTGCTTGCTGACCATTTTCTGCTTCCTGTACAGCAAAGCCAAGGGATGCTAATAGTTTGACTAATAAAAGACGACTTTCTAAGCGATCGTCAACTACAAGAATACGATACTCAGGTTGTCCCGGTTCCAAAGCAACTACTCGCTGATTTTCTTGAGTATTTTCTACCTGACTTTTATCAGTAATATTAATAGCAATATAAAATTTGAAAATTGTCCCTTTACCTAAGATGCTGTTAACAGTAATATCTCCTCCCATGAGTTGAACAAATTGGCGGCTAATTGGCAAACCTAAACCTGTTCCTTCTTGCGATCGCCGACCAGTTTCTGTTTGCATAAATGGTTTGAATAAATTATCTATTTCTTGCGGAGAAATTCCGGCTCCTGTATCTTCGATTTCAAAAAATAAATAATCGAGTAAATCCACTTGTTCTTGATTTCTAGGTTCATCTGCCAATTTAACTCGCAAAGTTACCCCTCCTTCATTTGTGAATTTAATGGCATTTCCCAGTAAATTAATTAACACTTGTCGCAATTTATTTTCATCTGTTTCTATATGTTGCGGCAGATTTGGATGGCAATCAAAAATTAGCTGCAAACCTTTTTTCTTAGCTTGCAGTTCTAACATTTCATTAAGGCTATTTAATAACTTACACAAGTTAAAAGTATTTCGATCTACTGTTACTCTTCCTACTTCAATTTTAGACATTTGTAAAATGTTGTTGATTAGTTGGAGTAAATGTTCTCCACTGCGGTTAATAATTCCTAATTGTTCTTGTTGCTCTACTTTTAAAGATAAATCACGTAATAATAATTGAGTAAAGCCTAAAATAGCATTCAATGGAGTTCGTAATTCGTGACTCATATTAGAAAGAAACTCACTTTTGGCACGGTTGGCTTTATCTGCTGCTTCTTTTGCTTGTTGCAATGCTAATTCTGCTTGTTTACGTTCGGTAATATCTTGACTCACAGAAATTACACAAGTTTCTCCGCTGATTTCGATAATTTCTGCTGCTAGTAATGCAGTTCTAATATCTCCGTCTTTGGTACGGAAATCAAATTCAAAGTTGCGAATTCTGCTGTGAGAAGTTAACAATTCAAATAAGCGGATACGATCGGACAAATTCACCCATAAATCTAGTTCGATCGCTGTACTACCAATAATCTCTTGGTTGCTATAACCAATCATTTGGCAAAAAGCATCATTAACTTCAATATGACAGCCATCACTAAGCCTAGTAATAGTAATTGGATTGGGAGAGGAACGAAAAGCTTTAGCAAACTTTTCTTCCGAAAGACGTAATGCTGCTGTACGTTCTTCAACAATACTTTCTAATTTTTGATTCATTTGCTGGAGTTGAGCATTTTGCTCTGCCAGCTGTTGGGATAAAAAGTAGCTATGTACGGCTTCTTTAACAGTTAATTTTAAATCTTCTGTTTGCCACGGTTTGGCGATATAACGATACAATCTAGCATATTTGATCGCGTTTCCCACTGCTTCTAAATCTGCTTGACCAGTGAGAAGAATTTTCAAGGTTTCAGGAATTAATTCATGAATTAGCCTTAGTAATTCATCGCCTTTTAAATCAGGCATAATATAGTCAGAAATAACCAAGGCAATCTGATAGTTATCTGCTACTAATTCCTCAATTAACTCTAAAGCATCAGCCCCACATTCAGCAGTTTCAATCAAATAATCATTGCCTAATATTGCTTTAAGCTCTATCTTGAGACTATCTAAAATTGTTACTTCATCATCAACACAGAGGACGATCGGTTTTTTCATACTTTCCTCCATTTAGAAAACTTCGCTTTTTTCTCTGCATTCTCTAAAACCATTTATGTAAGTTTTCAGTAATTCAGTTTATAGCCTTTCCAAACCTGATTTAATTGTTTCAATTAACTCCTGACTACTCCAAGGTTTGTATAAACAATTATGTAATGATGCTTTCTCCTTAGCACGTTGAATTGCTGTTTCATCAGCTTGTCCAGTTAACATCACTTTAATGATTTTGGGATATTTTTTATGGACACGGATCAAAAATTCATCGCCTTTAATACCAGGCATCAACCAATCAGAAACAATCACTAAGATATCAGTTTCTTCTGATTGTAACTCTTCAATAATTTCTAAAGCTTCATCGGCACTTTCAGCGACTTCATAAATATAAGCATCGCCGAATTCTTTTTTAAGTTGAATTTTCAAGCTATTTAGTACTACTGTTTCATCATCAACACACAAGATTGCTGGCTTAGACATGATTTTTTCCTTAACTAAAAAACAATTTTACTCGTTGGAATGAGAATCAAATGGTAAAGTTACAGTAAAGGTAGTTTGTCCGGGAACACTTTCGGCAAAGATTTCGCCATCATGTTTTTGAATTATCTTTTTTACAATATCCAATCCTAAACCGCTACCTTCTCCTGCGGGTTTAGTGGTAAAAAAGGGTTCAAATATCCGGGGCATTATTTCGGGAGAAATTCCTTTACCACTGTCAGTTACCTTAACTAATAAGCTATCATATTGATGAGTGACGCTAATAGTTAAATGACCTTTATAGTCCATTGCTTGAATAGCATTATGAATTAAGTTTGTCCAGACTTGGTTTAATTCATCGGGATAACATAACAAAGATGGTAAATTGGATTCATAGTTCTTTGTAACTTCTATACCATGTTTCAGTTGGTTATTGTAGAGAGTTAAAACTGTGTCTATACCCTCAGTAATTTGCGATCGCACTTTTTCCCCCGAATGATCGTAACGAGCATAATTTTTTAAAGCGAACACAACCTTGGCTGCTTTTTCTGTAGCAGTTCTAATATTGTCTGTGCTTTTCTGGATGCTGGCAACTTGATAAGCTTTTTCTAAGATTTCCGTGCCATTTTCGCTTTTTAGTAGGGGGACTAAGGTTGATATGCGATCGTAAATTCCTAAATCAACTAAAGTATCGCCAATAGTATCAGCATTACTAATTTCCTCTCCTTCTAACTCTTGAATCAAAGCTTTCTTTAATTGGCGCTTTTCTTTACTAGACAAACTGATTTTCTGCTGACTAGATCTCTGTAATATTTCTAAGAAATACTCCTGGTGTTCTGGCGTTAAAGAGTTGAAAAAGTCAGGAAACTTCAATAGGTTATCCTTCAAAAAGTCAGCAATATTTTCTACCGAGGAACGAATTGCCCCCAAAGGAGTATTAATTTCATGTGCTATTCCCGCCACAAGTTGTCCTAAAGCCGCCATTTTTTCAGAATGGATTAACTGTTCTTGGGTACTTTGTAATTGTTTGACAATTACTTCTAAATCTTTATTTTTCGCGGTGATACTTTTTTGCAATTCCCGAATCGCTAAATGGGTTTCTACTCGCACCAAAACTTCTTCTAATTGAAAAGGTTTAGTCACATAATCTACACCCCCGACTTGAAAAGCCTGTACTTTATCTAATACATCATCTAAAGCACTAATGAAAATCACCGGAATTTCCCGCGTTAATTCATTTCTTTTCAATTGTTTGCAGACTTCATACCCGTTCATTTTCGGCATATTAATATCCAGCAAAATCAAATCTGGTGGCATAGATTGAGCACCCATTAGTGCTAATTCACCATCCATAACCGGACGCACTTTATAGCCTTTTTCGGTTAACATTCCTACTAAAAGACGTAGATTATCTGGTGTATCATCAACAACTAAAATGTTAGCCTTATAATTTGTGTTTAAGCTAGGACTCATAACTACTTATATTCCTCCTGAAACTGTTGTTATTAAATTCAAGATTTTTTCATAGTCGAAACCTTCTATATAACCCTTCATTGATTTTGCCACATCAGAATTATGCTGAGAAATTTCTGCAATTATAATGTTAGCCGATTCGATATCAATATTGATGATTGCTTGTTTCAAATTTGCTAGTAATGGCTCAGGTATCTTTTGCAAATCAGTTGCAATTACCTGAGAATCAGCCACCTCTGGCAATGAAGGTGAATCATCGCTTTGATTCTCATAAATATAGCGTACTCCAATATGGCGATTCATAATTTCAAAAATTTCTGCTTCTCGGAATGGTTTACGCAGAAAGTCATCACAACCTGCTGATAAAACAACTGCTCTTTCCTCTTCAAAAACGCTAGCAGTCACAGCAATAATAGCTGTAGATTGACCTTTTGTAGTGGCTTTAATATGTTTGGTAGCAGTGCAACCATCCATGATTGGCATTCGCATATCCATCCAAATTAAATGTGGTTCCCATTTTTCCCAGATTGCGATCGCTTCCTTTCCATTAGTAGCTTCTTGTAATGCAAAACCTAGCGGATTTAACAGTTTCATTAAAAGTTTGCGATTTAACTCTTTATCATCAACAATTAAAATGCGATATGTGGGTTGATTTGCTTCCAAAGCAATCACTTGGCAAGTAGGCTGATGAGTGGTAACTTTGCCACTATCAACAACTTGAACCTCTACATAAAATTTAAATATTGTACCTTTATTAACAACAGAATTAACGCTAATTTCACCACCCATTAATTGCACAAATTGTTGGCTAATGACTAAACCTAAGCCTGTTCCTTCTTGTGCATCTTGTCCGGTTTTAGTTTGAACAAAAGCCGTAAATAAATTTACTAATTCATCTGGTGCAATACCAGAACCAGTATCTTCAACTTCAAAATAAATTTTTTCTTTTTCATCTTGATTAATAATAGATTGGCGATCGCGATCGGTATTATCTAAAGTCACTCTAACTGACACACCACCCTCTTGAGTGAATTTCAGTGCATTATTCAACAGGTTAATTAAAATTTGGCGTAACTTGACTTCATCTGTACGAATATATTGAGGTACATTGGAATCAATTTCAAACACCAAGTTTAATTTCTTATTATCTGCTTTTAACTGAAACATATCTTCTACATCATTCAGCAGACGATGAAAGTCAAAGTTTTTTTCATTTAAAGTTACTCTACCAGCCTCAATCTTAGATAAATCCAAGATATTATTAATTAGTGTTAATAAGTGTTCTCCACTCCGCATAATAATCCCAATACTCTCTCTTTGATCTAGTTTGAGATTTGGCTGACGATTGAGAATTTGGGAAAATCCTAAAATTGCATTTAAAGGTGTTCTTAACTCATGGCTCATATTAGCAAGGAATGTACTTTTTGCTTGATTAGCAACCTCGGCAGCATTCTTGGCTTTAACTAATTCAGCTGTGCGTTCTGTGACTCTTTGTTCTAAGTTGGTAAATGATTCTTTTAGTTGTTCTGCCATTGAGTTAAAAGATTTAGCCAATTCTCCTAATTCATCAGAACGTTCTGTTTCTATAGTTTTTTCCCAATCACCTTTAGCAATATCTTTAGCCGCTGTATTTAAGCGTAAAATTGGCTGAGTTACCCAACGAGCAGTTAAAATACTTGTAATTATTGCTAGTGCTAAAGCTACTAAGCACAACAGAATTGTCATCCGGTTATTAGCGTCAATTTGTTTCATAAAATCGGCTTCAGGAACTACTACCACAATCAACCAATCTAATCCTGTATCATCTTGAAATGGGATAACTTTTACGAATTGTTCATTACCGTTGACAGTAAAGTTTACTTGTTGAGATGATTTTATTTTATCTAACTTTTGCCAATTGCTTAATAAGTATTGGGATGTTGCTTTAGTTAATAAATTACTACTATCTTCGGCTCTAATTAATCTTCTGGTCTTATCTTGCTTAATGCGAAAAGGCTGTTCTTCAGTAGAAGTTGCTAGGAGCGTACCATTTCTTTCAATAATAAATGCTTGTCCAGTTTTACCAATTTTTAAACTATTGAGAAAGTCTCCAATATGATCCAAACGTAAAGCAGTATGCAATACTCCGTCTAATTGGTTGTTGGAGTTATAAAACGGTTCGATAGCACTAATTACTAAGGTTGGTTCTAAAAGCGAAATAAAAACATCGCTCCAAGTTGGTTTACCTTTTTTAACTGCGTTTTGATACCATAACCAAGTGCGGGGGTCAAAACTTCCTTCAGTTATAGTAGCAATAGAAGTTCGATCGCCCTTTGCATTAGTATGGTAGGAAATAAAATTATTATTAACTGCTGTTCCCGCTACATTTAGCATCAAATCACCATTAGACATTCTTTCTCCAGAACGATATTCTCCTTTAGTATTAGCTACAGCTGTAAAGTTAATATAAGGATATAACTGCACTTGATGCCAAAGAAACTTTTCCCAAGCATCCATATTTTCCATATTTAAATAACCCATTTGAATCATACTCAGCTTACTTTTATTCATTAAATGAGGAGTCCTGACATATACTTGAAGATTTTGCTTAACTCGATCGCCTATTTCGCTCATTAATTGACTAGCTAAATTATTTACTGCTTGCTGACCATTTCTAAACGAGAGATATCCTACTATTCCCACTGCTCCCAGAATTTGTAACAAAAAAGGAATAATTAATACAGTTCTTAGAGAAACTTTTTTTCCGGCTTTGCTCATCCAGCGATCGATCGGCTTGACTAACATAATTGATAAACTGCTCTTAAGTGATAGAACTTAACTTCTTCCTCAACTAAAAAGCTGAGGAAAATTATATTTTACTGACTTTTCTGTTAAAGTTATGTAAATTCTGCTTAGCTTCAACTATCCTGGCTAAGCTCTGTTAGTACCGTAACTGTAAAAAATGTCTCTAGCTAACCTTCAACTTACCTTAATAAAAAAGTAGTTGGTTCCAGCAAGCAGAACGTCTAAGCAAAAAAAAAGAAAAAAATGAACAAAGTAAAGGGTAAAATTTCAGTTTTGAACTTTACAATTTTAGCCATAGTTTGTTTGCTATCCTGTGTTTTATGATACCCGATCGTTAATTGCCAAACTGCGCCACAGGTAACGACAAGCAAGGCTACGATGAGGTTGCCATTTTTGGGCTAATTTTTCGATAGTTTTGGCATCTGGTAACGAGTTTAAGTGGTATAAATTGGCGATCGCACTACGGATTCCTAAATCATTAACTGGTAACACATCGGGTCGATTTAAGTGGAAAATTAAAAACATTTGTGCCGTCCATATCCCAATTCCTTTAACTTGGGTCAAACTTGCAATTACCGCCCCATCTTCCATCATTGACAATTCGGCAAAACTCGGTAATCCTTGCTCAATTTTTCCAGCCAAATCTTTTAAATAACTAATTTTTGGGCGAGAAATTCCCACACTGCGAAGTATATCTTCTGGAGTTTCCAGAATAGCTTTTGCGGTTAATTCAGTATGAGATTCTTGATATAGTAAAACAAACCTTTTAAATATTTTTGTTGCTACTTTAGTAGAAATTTGTTGAAAAATAATTGCTTGGGAAAGTGCCGTTAGTAAATCTAGCTTTTCCTGATAGTAACTTAGCTCTAAACTGTCATTACCAATTCGCTCAATTACTTCAGCCAATATTGGATCGTTTTGTCGTAAATAAATAACAGCTTGCCTCTGTTCCATTACTTAAAAATTTATAATTTCAAGTTTAATTACTGGAATCACATAATTATTTTATCATAAACAAACAGCGCCTTTTCCTAGCCATAAGGAAACAGCGCCGAGTGATTTCAAATAACTATTCAAAAGAGATTTTACTGCTTTCTTTCGATCGCTACAGTCAGATTAGTTACTGTTGCAGCTACAGCTACCACCGCCGCAGCGAAGGGGAATACAACTGTGCCAACAATTAAGCTAGGAACACCAACCAACAGAGGAATTTCTGTTAAAACTCGACCCTGTTTATTTTTAACTACCAAGTAACGGTTCTCAGTTCTACCAACCACATTTTTGTAGAAATCAGTAACCGTTTCGCGGTTAAATTTCACTTCTTCTACCCGCACTTTTTCCTGAGTTTCCGCAGCGGTTTCCGTTTCTTTCACAGTGTTTGATTCAACAATTACAGTTGGTGCTTGGTCTTCAACTTGTTCAAATTGTGCGTTCATTTTTTGTGTGCAGGTTTAAACCCGCTTGAGAATTCAATTAATTCGATTATGCCTACTTCTTTAAAAACAATCGGTAGGAAAACCCTACAATTAAGAGTGGTGTTTACCCGACAGTACAGACCGATCGAAGTCCGTTGTATCAACTTCAGTCGTTCCTTAACTTAAGAAAAGGACTAAAGTCCCCACAACGGACTGGAATATTTTCTTTTAATCTTCTTTCACCCAAATTGCTAAACCGCCACCTCTACCTCGCGCCGCAATAAAATTTTTATCAATAGTAAAGAAAGCAAAAAATGGTAAATCTCGGATGTGTTTTTGGTCAAATTCTTGGTTTTTAGCTGCACCACCACGAAAGCCGCCACTATAAATAGTTTGACCTAAAAAGCCTACTTGAATTTGAGTGAAGTCAAAAGCTAAAAGATTCTTCTTACCTAAATACTTAGCTGGTCCGTTAAACTGAAATGAAATCATCCCAACGTCCAACTTATTGCCAATTTTTAGCTGATTTGGATTAAGGTTATTATCTGTTGCGGCTGGATGAAAAGAAATTTGAGCTTTGACAAATCTGGGGAGATAAAACCCATTTCCCATTTTAATTCCTGAACGTTGTCGCAATTTTTTTGGCGACACAACAAAGTGTAGCCGCCAAGAACCGATTAAAGATTCTAAAGGGTAATTTATTCGTTGTTGTTTAGTAAATTTTTCGGTTTCTAATAAGGCTTGAACCACTTGTGCTGATTTAGGACGATCGCTTTTTCCCCTCAAATCAGCTGCTTTGGCTAAAGTCTCTAAAAACGCTGGTGCAGTAGAGGATATTAGATTACTTGACATCAGGAAACCCAATTAACTTTAACTAAAATATAGCGAAAAAACACTCCTGAAGTTTAATTTTCCTCAAATTTACGGGAGATTTCTACAGTAACACCTAATCTTTCAATATCCCCAATAAACCGCTTTGGTTCAACCAAATTTGCTTGTAACCAAAGTCCTGGTTTTTTAATCACACCATCTAGATATTGTAACAGACAAGCTACACTAGGAACAGCTGTTAAATAATAACCATCTGGGTGATAAAGTTGTAATCTCATCCTTTGTTGTTTTCCCTCTTTCCATCCCCTTGCTTCCAAGAGTAACACGGTACCATAAGGAGGTTTAGTGAAGGTTTTTAATCCCCAATTCAACAGTTTTCCTATTGGTTTGATGGCATTTTTGCCGATAGTTTTTAATGCTATATAGCCTAAAGGAAAGACAATTGAATCTACAAACCAGTTAAAGCCACCAACAAAAAATCCTGTTTCTTTGAGGGAAGGAAAAAATTCGGGAAGAGTTTTTATTTCCTCTAAAAACATTGGATAACAAGTTTGTTCTCCAAAGTTTAAACCAAAGTCGAAACTTTTAGTTCCAGAGTATGAATTGAGCCATTGACCATTTTGAAAATAAGTTGGTTGAGCCTTGTCAATTTCGCCAACAATTTCATCAACTGTAGATGGAGACAAATCAACTTTTTGCCAGTTAAATTTAATTATGCTAGCTAAATTAGCTGTTTCTATTTGGTCAAATTCAGCAGCAGCAAAGCGAACTAATGCTGCGGGTAAACCGGGATGAAATCCGCCTTCAGTAATCAAGCAACAGCCTGATTCTTCTATTTGCGATCGCCAAGATTTCAGCAATGTAATTTTATCAGCAGAAAGCTGGAAATCTAAGTAATCAATTTTAGCTGCTAAAGCAGTTGTCACAATGTTTTCCACATATTCAGCAGTACTAGAAGCAACTATTACAAAGTTAACTTTGGCAAAAGCTTGCTTTAAACTTTCTCGATCGCCAGCGTCTACTTTTAAGGCAGAAACTCGATCGCAACTAAATTTTTTGTTTAAATTACCAGCGAAAATAGCGGCTTTTTCTAAGTTCCTCCCAGCTATTATTAATTGTAAATCAGTTTCTTGAAGTAATAGTTCAGCGACAAGGCTCCCAGTATTACCATAGCCTCCTAAAATTAGAAATGTTTCACTCATAATTTTGTCCCTCCATAAATCAATGCTGGCATACCTCGTAATACTCAAATCAACTATGAACAACAGTATTAATTTCTGTAAAATTTAGTCACATTTTTGCAAGAAACCGGAGAAGAGGATAAATATAAGAATACATGAGTTTGTTAGCAAGTAACAGAAAATATACAAGCTCATATATATAGTAGCTAGCCATAGTAAATGTAAAAAAAAGATTAATCTATCTTTAGCGCGATCGCTAAATTCGCTGTTAATGCTTAAATTAGCTGTAGGTGTGTTTAAAAAGGTTAAACAGCTGTTTTCTTTCCTTCTGTCTCCAGCCTTCAAACTACTTACAATAACTCCAGCCAGGAAAGTACTATGTATGAAATGGTTCAAGCTGTCTTAAACAGCGAGCAAAAAACAGACTTACAACAGTTAGTAAACGCTTTAAGTGCTTCTGGGAAACATTATTTTCTCAGAAACGAGATTTTACAAGCTTTTAGCGATTACTGTCAGCAATCAGAAAAGCCAGCTTATTTTTACCATTCTTCTTCTTTAGGGCAACTAATTAGCTATACTCATGAAATAATTTTAGAAAATGACAGTATTTGGTTTTTAGTTAGACCAAAAATTGCCAGTCAAGAAGTTTGGCGAATTGCCGCAGATTTTAGTAGTGAGGAACTAGTAGAACAGAAAGTTTTATTGGATGTGCGCGATCGTTTAGTCAACCGTTACCAACCCCGCATTTTAGAACTTGATTTTGCTCCCTTTTCGGAAAATTCTCCCACAGTTAGCGATCCGAGAAATATTGGTCAAGGGTTAGCAGTTTGGCATCGACATTTACATAGTCAACTAACAACTAATCCTAGCTATTGGATAGAAGTTTTGTGGGAAATTTTGCACAGACACCAATACGATCGAATTCCCTTGTTAATTAACGAGCAAATTAAGTCAGGAACCGAATTATTAGAACAAGTCAAACAAGCTTTAAACTTAATTGGCGAAAGACCAGCTGACGAACCCTACGAAAAATTTCACTCCGAATTACAAACACTTGGTTTTGAACCAGGTTGGGGTAATACAGCATCGCGAGTGAGAGAAACTTTCGCCCTTTTACAACGATTAATTGATACTCCAGATCCGGCTATTTTAGAAGCATTTGTTTCTCGGATTCCGGCTGTTTTTCGAGTAGCATTAATTTCAATTCACGGTTGGGTAGGACAGGAAGAAGTCTTAGGCAGACCGGAAACAGCTGGTCAAGTTGTTTATGTTCTTAACCAAGCAAGAAGTTTAGAAAACCGATTAGCAGAAGAAATCAAACAAGCGGGTTTAGAATGTTTAGGAATTAAGCCGCAAGTAGTTATTCTAACCAG
Source organism: Floridaenema fluviatile BLCC-F154 (assembly GCF_041929135.1). Taxonomy (NCBI): domain Bacteria; kingdom Bacillati; phylum Cyanobacteriota; class Cyanophyceae; order Aerosakkonematales; family Aerosakkonemataceae; genus Floridanema; species Floridanema fluviatile. The sequence continues at coordinate 88,433 of NZ_JBHFNS010000077.1, forward strand.
GCTAATTCCTAATTGCGAAGGAACACAATGTAACCTACGCTTGGAAAAAATAGCTGGAACAGAAAATGCTTGGATATTGCGCGTTCCTTTCCGGGAATTTAACCCCAAAGTTACCCAAAACTGGATTAGAAAATTTGAAATTTGGCCTTATTTAGAAACTTTCGCTTTGGATGCAGAACAAGAATTATTGCGGGAAATGGGAGGGAAACCTGACTTAATTATTGGTAATTACAGCGATGGTAATTTAGTTGCTTTCCTGTTAGCTAGTCGGTTGAATGTCACTCAATGCAACATTGCCCATTCTTTAGAAAAACCCAAGTACTTATTTAGTAATTTGTATTGGCAAGATTTAGAAGAAGAGTATCATTTTTCCGCGCATTTTACCGCCGATCTAATCAGCATGAATGCAGCTGATTTTATTATTACTTCTTCTTTCCAAGAAATTGTTGGTACGCCGGATGCGATCGGACAATATGAATCTTACAATTGTTTTACAATGCCCAATTTATATCATGTAGTAAATGGAGTTAATTTATTTAGTCCCAAGTTTAACATTGTAGTTCCCGGAGTTGATGAAAATTTCTTTTTCCCCTACAGTCAGTCAGAAAATCGCCCAGAAGAACTAAGGAAAAAAATTCAAGAATTACTGTTTACTCGCGAAGATTCGCAAATTTTGGGACGTTTAGAAAATCTGGATAAACGACCAATATTTGCCTTAGCACCGATTAATTCGATTAAGAATTTAGCGGGTTTAGCTGAATGTTTTGGCATGAGTAAAGAGTTGCAAGAACGTTGTAACTTAATATTAGTTACAAGCAAACTGCATAGTCATGAAGCTACTAACCCGGAAGAAGCGAGAGAAATCGAAAGATTACATGAAATTATTCAACAATATCAGCTTCATGGGTGTATTCGTTGGATAGGGATGCGTTTACCAAATGCTGAGTTGGGAGAAGCTTATCGAGCGATCGCAGATGCTCAAGGTATCTTTGTCCATTTTGCTCGGTTTGAAGCCTTCGGAATGACCATTTTAGAAGCCATGATTTCTGGCTTACCAACTTTTGCCACTCAGTTTGGCGGTGCGCTGGAAATTATTCAAGATGGCGAAAGCGGATTCTTAATCAATCCTACAGATTTGCCGGGAACTGCGGAAAAAATTATTAATTTTATCGATCGTTGTGCAGAAGATCCTCAATACTGGCAACAGGTATCTGAAAAATCAATTCAGCGGGTGCGTAATGAATTTAACTGGCAGTTGCATACTACAAAATTATTGTCGATCGCCAAAATTTCCCAATTTTGGAACCACATCTCTCGCAATAGCAAAGGGGCTCTACTGCGCTACTTAGAAGCGTTATTCTACTTAATTTACAAACCTAGAGCAGAAATTATCCTGGAGCAGCATCAAAGACAGTGATCTCTGAAATAAGCTCAGGAATTTTCAGCGAAAAAGCTTAACATTTATTGTCCTATTGCTGATTTTAAATAGGGGATACTACTTCAGTATGAAGTTATTTCTTAACCCATATTTAAAATCAGAATAATTCAACAATTCCCTGTGGTGTCAATTTCAAATTGCTCATCTAAGATCGAAAATAGTGACATAAACTAACACCAGCACCGATGGATAGACCCCGACAAACTCAATCATTAATTTATACAGACTGGACTTTAACAGAGAACCAGTTTGACCCGGAACAGTTACATTCTAGAGAAACTGTTTTTACTATTGGCAATGGTTATTTAGGTACTAGAGGTAGTTTTGAAGAAGGCTATCCGCGTTCATCGCCATCAACCTTAATCCACGGTGTTTATGATGATGTTCCGATCGTCTATACTGAGCTTGCTAATTGCCCTGATTGGTTGCCATTTCTGATTATTATAGATGGCGATCGCTTTCGCTTAGATCAAGGGGAAATACTCAGCTATCAACGACAATTAGACTTACGTCGTGGTATCCTCTCTCGTCGAGTACGTTGGCGCAGTCCTAGTAAGAAAACTGTTGACCTTTATTGGGAACGTTTCGCTAGTTTAGCCGATCAAAATGTTCTCGCCTTACGTTGTGGAATCACACCTTTAGACTCAGAAGTAACTGTAGAAATTCAGGCTAGCATTAACGGCTACCCCGAAAATCAAGGCTACAATCACTGGGAATTACTTAACCAAGGAAAAATCGATCGAGGAACTTGGTTAAATGCTCGAACTCGTGCTTCCCGAATTGAATTAGCCATAGCATTTAAAATGCTAGTTTTGGGAATAGATGCGACATTACAAGTTACTAATGCTCCCGGATATCCCACGATTAGCACCAGTTTTACTGCTGCTCCTGGAACTAATATCATAGTAGAAAAACTGATTACAGTTTTCACCTCACGGGAAGCAGAAAACCCAGTAGAAGCTGCACAAACAAAACTCAGTCAGCTACCTAACTATGCAGCATTACTAAATGCAAATGAAGCAGCTTGGCAAGAAGTCTGGCATCAAAGTGATATTGTAGTTGAGGGAGATACTAAATCCCAATTAGCTGTACGTTACAACTTATTCCAATTATTAATTAGTGCGGCGCGTCATGATGATAAAGTGAGTATTCCTGCCAAAACTCTTTCCGGTTTTGGATATCGCGGTCACGTTTTTTGGGATACGGAAATCTTTATTTTGCCCTTCTTTACTTTTACCCAACCAAAGATAGCACGCAACTTATTAACCTATCGTTATTACACCTTAAATGGAGCCAGACGCAAAGCAGCACATTATGGATATAAAGGCGCAATGTATGCTTGGGAAAGTGCGGATACTGGAGATGAAGTAACGCCACGTTGGGCACTTCCTAATCAACCTTACGGTGAGGAAATTAGAATTTGGTGTCGCGATCGAGAAATACACATTAGTGCTGATATTGCTTATGCAGTTTGGTATTACTGGAAAGCTACAGGCGATGATGAGTGGATGCACGATTATGGAGCCGAAATTATTCTCGATACTGCTATTTTTTGGATGAGTCGAGTTGAGTGGAATACCAAAGAAGAGCGATATGAAATTCGGGAAGTAATTGGGGCTGATGAGTATCACGAGCACGTCAGCAACAATGTTTTTACTAATCGCATGGCACAATGGCATTTAGAAAAAGCATTGATAGTTTATGATTGGTTAAGTAGCAGTTTTCCCGATCGCTTTGCCGAACTAAAAGCAAAACTAAAGCTGACTGCGGAAAGGCGATCGCGTTGGCAAGATATCGCCACTAATCTCTGGGTTCTCTATGATGATTCTAGTGCATTGATAGAACAATTTGAAGGATTTTTCAACCTGGAAGATATCAACTTAGAGGATTACGAACCTCGGACTAAATCAATGCAAGCGATTCTCGGTATTGAAGCCGGAAATAGACGGCAAGTCCTGAAGCAACCAGATGTTTTAATGCTGCTTTATTTGATGCGTCAATCCAAAGAAATTCCCTACAATCAAGAAAGATTGCAGGAAAATTGGGATTACTACGCACCCCGCACCGATATTACTTACGGTTCATCTTTAGGGCCAGCGATTCATGCAATTTTAGCTTCAGATTTAGGCAAGAATGAAGAAGCTTATGAGCGATTTATGCAAGCGGCTTTAGTAGATTTAGAAGATGTTCGAGGTAACGCTAATGATGGCATTCACGCTGCTAGTGCGGGAGGTGTTTGGCAAGCCGTAGTTTTAGGTTTTGGTGGGGTACAATTTGCCGAAAATGGCCCCGTAGCGCAACCACAATTACCCCCTGGTTGGCAAAGGTTAAAATTTAAATTACATTGGCGGGGTAATTGGCATGAATTCGATCTTGTTCCTCCAAGAAATTCCTCAGTTACTATGAATCAATCTCCTAATATTCAAGGTGTAATTTTTGATTTGGATGGAGTTCTTACTGATACCGCAGAATTCCATTATCGAGCTTGGCAAAGATTGGCAGATGAAGAAGGATTACCTTTTAATCGAGAAGCAAACGAAGCATTAAGAGGGATATCCCGACGAGAATCGCTGTTATTAATTGCCGGAGATCAACCATTTTCTGAAGAAAAGTTACAGGAAATGATGGAGCGAAAAAACGGTTATTATGTAGAATCAATTGAGAATATTTCCCCCGCTGATTTATTGCCAGGAGCTTTAAATTTATTAGATGAGTTGAAGCAAGCGGGAATTAAAATAGCCATTGGTTCAGCTAGTAAAAATGCCCGTCCAGTTGTGGAAAAATTGGGAATTGCTAATCGGATAGATGCGATCGCAGATGGCTACAGCGTTCAAAGTCCCAAACCCGCACCCGACTTGTTTTTACACGCCGCCAAACTAATAGAAATTCCCCCGGAAAATTGCGTAGTTGTCGAAGATGCTGCCGCAGGTATTGAAGCAGCTTTAGCAGCAGGAATGTATGCAGTTGGACTAGGCCCGGAAGAACGAGTAAAAGGTTCTCATGTAGTTCTTCCTAGTTTAAAAGGAGTTAGTTGGACAGACTTGAAAAGTAAGTTAACTGCTTAAAACTGATATCATGTTCGATCGAACATGATATCTTTATGACAAAATTCTTTAGAGACGTTATATATAACGTCTCTAAATTATTCTCTACATTAGTAACTAAGTTTCAAGTCACCGTTAGTAGATTGGCTGTATTCCGGTACTTCTACCTTGAGTGCAGAAACTTTCCAGATGTTCTGCACATAGTCACGAATGGAACGATCGCTAGAGAATTTGCCTATCCGTGCTACATTTAAGATTGACATCCGAATCCATTGTTCTCGATCTCGGTAAGCCTGACTCACCCGATCCTGACATTCAATGTATGATTGGTAGTCCGCAAGTAAAAGATATTGATCGCGATACAACAAAGAATCCAACAGTGGCTTAAACAAATTTGGATCGCCGTGAGAAAAGAAACCAGAGGAAATGCGATCGATCGCCAATTTCAATTCTGGATTGCTATTGTAATAATCCCAAGGATTGTATCCAGCGGCTTTCTTCTGCAAAACTTCTTCCGCAGTTAAGCCAAATAAGAAGAAATTTTCTTCTCCAACTACTTCCCGAATTTCGATATTTGCGCCATCAAGAGTTCCAATTGTCAGCGCACCATTCATAGAAAACTTCATGTTACCAGTTCCCGAAGCTTCCTTACCTGCGGTAGAAATTTGTTCCGAAAGATCGGCAGCCGGATAGACACGCTGAGCAAATTTGACGTTGTAATCTTTGAGGAAAATAACTTTGAGACGATCGCGCATATCCGGGTCGTGATTAACTACATCTGCGATCGAATTAATCAGCTTAATAATTAATTTTGCCATGTAATAACCGGGAGCCGCCTTACCACCAAATAGAAAAGTTCGAGGCGTAACATCTAAATTAGGATTAGCCTTGATCCGGTTGTACAAAGTAATAATGTAAAGAGCATTCAAGTGTTGACGTTTGTATTCATGAATGCGTTTTGCCTGAATATCAAACAGCGAATTCGGATCGATTGTAATATTGTAATTTGTCCGAATGTAATTCGCTAAATCTTGTTTCACATCCTGTTTAACTTGATGGAATTCCTTACAGAAATCACTATCATATAAAAAGGTTTCCAATTTCCGTAATTCATCCAAATTTGTCACCCAGCTATCCCCAATTTTTTTAGTAATCAGGTTTGCTAATCGAGGATTACTTAAAACCATGAAACGGCGAGGAGTAACGCCATTAGTAACGTTAGTAAATTTTTCGGGATACATTTCATAAAAGTCATGCAGCGTCGTCTTTTTAAGTAGTTCACTATGTAACTCAGCGACTCCATTAATTGCAAAGCTACCAACGCAAGCAAGATGTGCCATCCGAATATATCGCTCGCCACTTTCATCGATGATAGACATCCGACGAAGGCGATTCCCATCATCAGGAAACTTGATGCGAACTTCATCTAAGAAACGAAGATTGATTTCATAAATAATTTGTAGATGACGGGGAAACGAGCTACCAAACATATTTATTGACCAACGTTCTAATGCTTCTGGCAATAGCGTATGGTTGGTGTAAGCGAAGGTTTTAGTAGTAATATTCCAAGCTTTATCCCAATCAAATTGATGCTCATCTAACAACAATCGCATTAATTCAGCAACAGCAATAGTTGGGTGAGTATCGTTTAACTGAATGGCAAAATGTTCATGGAACCTTTCAAGTGTCAGGTTTTGTGCTTTCATCATCCGAATCATGTCTTGCAAGGAGCAAGAAACAAAGAAGAATTGTTGCTCTAACCGTAGTTGTTTACCTTGGTAAGAATCATCATTGGGATAGAGAACTTTCGTGATGTTTTCGCACTCACTTTTTTCTTGAACTGATCCGAAATAATCTCCTTTGTTGAATGCTTCAAAATCAAAAGATTCTGGTGCTTCGGCTTTCCATAGACGTAAAGTGTTAGCGTTATTAGTTTGAAAGCCTAAAATCGGGGTGTCGTAGGGAACGCCTTTAACTACTTTAAAGGGAATCCACTGTACGTGGTAACGACCATGTTCATCGGTGTAATTTTCGGTATGACCACCAAATTTCACTTCTAATTCTGCTTCTGGACGGGGAACTTCCCAAGGATTACCATATCGCAGCCATTTATCGGTAATTTCGACTTGCCATCCATTTTTGATTTCTTGGTCAAAAATTCCGTATTCGTAGCGGATGCCGTAACCGATCGCTGGAATTTCCAATGTTGCCAGTGAGTCAATATAGCAAGCTGCTAATCGTCCTAAACCACCATTACCTAATCCTGGTTCTTCTTCTTGTTCTAGTAGATCGGTCAGGCCAAGTCCGAATTCTTCCATTGCCTGCTTCACTACATTATAGAGTCCCAAATTCATTAAATTATTGCCCAAATGCGGCCCCATTAAAAATTCAGCAGACAGGTAAGCAACTGTACGAGGTGCTTTTTCTAAATAAGTTTGGGTAGTTTGAAGCCAACGGTTGAGCAAGCGATCGCGTACTGTGTAAGCTAACGCCATGTAGTAATCGTTTTTCGTGGAAATTTTCGGGAATTTGGCTTGAATATAGAACAGGTTATCCAAAAATGCTCGCTTCAGAGTTTCGACGTTAATCCCTGTGCGATCGTCTTCAATTTGAATATTATTCGGAACAATGCTGACCATAATTATCTGTACTCCTGTTAATTATTTATGGGATGGTAGAGATCGGAGAGCAACTCTTACTCATGTCAGCCTTATGCCAGGAAAAATTGCAAATTAGAGGGTAAACTTAATTGATGTGAAATGCTATTTCTATTAAAAATGTTGCTGCTTTAGCTGTAAGTGAGTATCTCTGAAATTGCAATTTCTAATTATTCCTGCAAAACAACAATATACTCATTTTTCGTTAAGGTGAGTTTAATTATAAATTATCTAAAGATAAAATTTTCCTAATGCAACTGGTAAATTCAAAAAATACGTTGTGGCGCTGAAGCGCCACAACGTACCTACAAAATTTGTAGCAAAGCTAAATCTACATAATTAGCTGTTACCTTGGGAATATTTCCAGCTATAAACTCGCAGGGTAGATCTAATTCACCTAAATGATTTACTACCAAACAAGCAGCACTAAAATCCTGATTTTTTGTATAATCATTAACGGTAACAATAGTTTTTAAACCTGCTGCAACTGCGGCTTGTAGACCATGAAAAGAATCTTCAAAAACTAAGCATTCATTAGCGGTTAATCCCATTTTTTCCAGCACATAATTATAGATATCTGGAGCAGGTTTTTTGGCGGGAACGATATCGCCAGCTGCAATAACTTCAAACCAATCAGGATTAAGAGTTCGCTCTAACAAAGCGGTTGCATTTGGTAAAGCACTAGTAGTAGCAATAGCTAGACGCAAACCTTGTGCTTTTGCTTCTTTAATTAATCGTTTTACTCCAGGTCTGAGAGGAATTGCTGCATTATTCAGCAATTCTCGGTAATATTTGGTTTTCAGTTTATGCAAGCTTGCTAAAAATTCTGACCATTCAGATGTCGGTTGAAAAGTTGGATGATATCGCTCTAAATAGTATTGAATCCTTTCTTTTCCACCTGCAATAGTCAATAGTTCACTATATAATGATTCTGACCAATGCCAATCAAAAGCTAGTTCAGCAAAAGCTTGATTAAATGCAATCCGATGACCATATCGTTCTGTTTCAGCTAAAGTACCATCAACGTCAAAAATCAAAGCTTGTAATTTTTTCATGTTTAAGTTTGGCGATCGCTCCCACACTTTAAAATTTACAAGGTTCTGGTTATCAATGGCAAGAGCTTAGCAGAGGTTTATTCATCTTCGTATTCCACCCAAGAATTAGAGGTTTCCGAGACAGCTACTTTTAATTGCACATCTTCTGGCAATTTCTCCTTAGTTCGATCGTAAATAAACTTAGCGATCATTTCCGCTGTAGTTTCGTAATCTTCCGGCATTATTTCATTTAAAATCCCATGATCTAAACCACCTTTGGTAATATCTTTTTTTGCCCAACGTAAGGTACGAAAATCAGCTACCATTACTGGGTGAGGACAAAATTCTGATGAATGGAGTTTCGCAGATGTAGCTTCAATTCGCACCTTATAAGTATGTCCGTGCATTCGACCGCAAGGGCCATCATAATCTCTGATATAATGAGCACTATCAAAGGTAAATTCCGTCACAAGTTTCCATTTTGGCACTTTGTTCTCCTAGTTTATAACCAAAGTTACACTAAAATTTTAAAGTTAAAATTGGCGATCGGCTAGAAAAAGCTTAAAATTATCATTAAAACTTTCTCTCTTTCCTTCGCAGTTCAAAAATATGACTCTTTCTCAACAATTATGGCAAGCCAATCAAACTTTAGCACAAGCTTGTTTAGCCCATCCATTTGTCCAGGGAATCGCCACAGGTACATTACCAAAAAATCGATTTGCTTATTATGTTGGACAGGATGCTTTTTTCTTAGAAGCTTTTGCCAAAGCTTATTCTTTAGCTGGAGTGCGATCACCTAATTGGGAAAGCTTTCAAATTTTTCATAACTTAGCTGGTGGCGTTTTACAAGAACTGAAATTACATCAAAGCTACGCTGCTAAATGGGAAGTTAATTTGCTCAATGTTTCTCCTTCTCCAGCTACCCGTCGTTACACAGATTTCTTATTAGCTACTGCTTGGAATAATCCCGCAGGCTTAACAGCTGTGGCGATGGCTCCTTGTATGCGATTGTATGCTTTTTTAGGGCAAGAATTAGCAAAAAATGGTATTCCTAAACATCAGTATTCTGACTGGATTTGCACCTATAGTTCCCCGGAATTTCTCCCCTTAGCAACAGAATTAGAAACTTTAGTCGATCGCTATGTCGAAACTAAAGAAATAGCTGAACCAATATATCATTATGCTATGTTATGTGAGTATGAATTTTTCCAATCTGCATGGAGTTTCCCGGAAAAGAATTAATCATTTCTGTTAACTAAAACTTTTTAAAACTATGCGATCGCGTCCCTGAGATTTAGCTTCATACAGTCCCGAATCAGCGGTTCTAATTAATTCGTTATATGAAGAATGCAAGCTAGGTACAGTCACCGCTACACCTACACTTAAAGTGACATATTTACTAGTTTTAGATTCTCCATGAAAAATCTGCAATTCTCTTACATAAGCTCGGATTTGCTTAGCTACAGTTAACGCACCACCAACTTTAGTATTAGGCAGAATTACAGCAAATTCTTCACCCCCGTAACGTGCTACTAAATCCGCCGGACGCTTGACTGCACGTTGAATCGCATCTGCAACTTGTTGCAAGCATGAATCTCCAGCTAAATGACCATAAGTATCATTATAAAGTTTGAAATAATCAATATCACATAAAATTAAAGCTATGGAATTTTGTTCTCTAATCATGCGTCGCCATTCTCTTTCTAAATATTCATCGAAGTGACGGCGATTTGCCACATGAGTTAAGCCATCTAAACAAGCTAATCTTTTTAATTCAGCGTTGGCTATTTCCATTTGTTCTACTAATAAAGCTTGTTGAATAGCAATACCTAATTGAGTAGCTAATTGTTGCAACAAACTGATTTCTGAGGGTTGCCAATGACGCACTTCTCGACAGTGATGAGCTATTAATAATCCCCAAAGATTTTCTCCTGCCATTAATGGCACTACTAATTTAGCTTTTACTGCTAATTCTCGTAAAAATTCTACTAAACAAGGTGCGATCGTTGCGGAATTACGATCGCTCATGGCAAGAATTCTACCTTGAGAATAAAGTTGTTGATATTCCAAGGGAAATACTTCTACAGGAAAAGTTCTGCCTAAAATTGCTTGACAATCAGGAACTACTGCTTCTGTCACTACACAGCCTGTTCCGTCAGACCAAATGCGGTAAATTAAAACTCGATCGCTATTCAGCAATCCTCTAACTTCTCTCACCGCGGTATTTAAAATTTCTTCTAAATTTAAAGATTGATGAATTCTTTGGGTAATAGTTACTAATAGTTTTTCTCTTTCTACTTGCTGGCGTAAAGTTAATTCAGATTGGACGCGATCGCTAATATCCTGCGCCAAACAACTAACACCTATACAGTTACCATCTTCTGCAATTAAAGGTGTGTTATACCACTCACAAATAATGATTTTACCATCTTTAGTTAGATTTTCGTTAGTAGTCCGATTTCCCTCTTTTTCGTTTAGTAAATTATCCCAAACTTCTCTAACTAATTTACTAGCACTTTCCGGGACAATTTTCCAGCCAAAACAGCCAACTATTTCATTTTTACTATATCCAAAAATCACCTCTGCTGCCGAATTCCATTCAACAATTTCAAAATTTAAGTTAAATTCAATTACCGCTACTGGAGTATTTTGTACATGAAGTGAAAGCTTTTTCTCTGACTGTTTTAAAGCTCGTTCGGTTTGTTTTTGTTCCGTAAGATCGCGAGTCACAGCTAATATAGTTTCTACTTCTCCTATTTCCGAAAATTCTGGCACTATTCTGGCATGATAGTATCTAATTCCGGCGGGAGTATTGAACTCAAATTCCATTTGCGATTCTTTACCTGTGGTAAAGACATCGTTCATACATTGTTCCCAATAAGTTACTAATTCACTTGGTAAACCTAACTCTCGATTAGTTTTACCTAAAAAAGCTTTTGGCGCAATTCCTGTAACTTCTTCCGCCGCTGTATTAACGTAAAGATGGCGCAATTGGCGATCGAATCTAGTAATAATATCAGGAGCATTTTCGATCAACTCTTTTAATTCTTGTTGCCGTTGACGCAATGCTATTTCTGCTTGCCGACGCTGAGTAATATCCATCCCATAACTGATAATTCCTGTAATTAAACCCTGGCTATCTTTCAGTAATGAAAGGGATAAATGTACGTCTAATTCTTCCCCATCTTTTTTCCGCAATCTTTGTTCTATTTCATAATTTCCCCTTTCTAAAACTAGAAGAAATAAATCTTTTTGGAGAAGTTTACAATAGGGATCTGGGTAAAGAATTGATATATGTTTGCCCGCAATTTCTGCTGCTGAGTAACCATAAAGCCTTTCCGCACCTTTATTCCAAGTATTAATATAACCACTTAAATTCATGGAAATTACAGCATCATGAATTTGATCGATAATTTGTGCTTGTTGTAATAAGGAAGCTTCTGATTTCTTTTTGTCTGTAATATCACGAATAATTGCTATTACCTCGTTTCTACCACTGACAACCATTCTACATTCACGAAAACGCCAATCACCATTAATTAAAATTTGATACTCCCAAGTTTGCATCTCATTTGTAACTAAAGTTTTTTCTATATTTATTCCGAATTGTTGTCCTAAATTTTCGGGTAATATTTCGTAAATACTCGTACCAACTTTCATGTTTGATAACAGTGGCATTGAACTGTTTTTGCCAGTTTGATACTCTAAAATTTTGCCATCTTTACTCATACAAACGACTAAATCAGGAATCGCATTTAGCAAGGCCCTAATTTTTGCTTCCCTGTGGCGCAGTTCTTCTTCAATTTGTTTATTTTCACTAATGTCTGTCAAAGTTCCCACATAACCTAAGATTTTACCGTCGCTATCTTTTTCTACCACAATCTGTCCTAGTACCCAAACAATTTTATTATCACTTCGCTGTAAACGAAACTCTAATTTAAATTTAAAGGCTGTATTATTACGTTTAGCAATTTTAAATCTTTGACAAACTCGCTCTCTATCATTAGGGTATATAATTTCTATCCAGTCTTTTTCTAATGCTTTTTCTAAGCTAACTCCTACTATTTCACACCATTTTTCATTAACATATACACAATTCCCTTGCGCGTCAATCCGAAATATGCCCACTGGTGAGGATTTAGTCAGTGTGTAATAGCGATACTCACTATCTCGTAAAGCTAATTCTGCAATTTTGCGATCGGTAATATCAAAAATTACCCCATCTAAAAATTCAATTTCTCCTAAATGAGAGACAATTGCCTGTCCTTTTTCATAGACCCATTTAATAGTACCATCTGCATGAATAATTCGATACTCTAAGATATAGGGTTTGCTATAACTAATACTTTCATAAATACTTTGTTCTATAATTTCTAGATCGACAGAATAAATAATACTAGCAAAACTTCTGATTTGATTATCGATAAAATCAAGCGCCGAATAGCCAGAAATATCTGCGATCGCATCACTAATAAATTCCATCGTCCAATCCCGATCGCATCGCCGTCGATAGATAGCTCCTGGTATATTATTAATCAGGCTTTCTTCTAGTAATTTGCACTCTTTTGGTAATGATTCTGCTTTACTTCGCTCAGTGATTCTGTCTATAAAGGTCATCTTTTTAACCTCGAACAAATTACCTAAAACGAGCTAACAAATTATATGCTATTGTAAAATTTATTTTTAACTTTATGGTTATAATTTGGTTTATATTTTAATGTTTAATTATAAAACATTATAAAACATTTTTCAACCAACGTTTAATATTTAATGATTTTTAATAAAAACCTTGATGTATTTATCCTAATCACTCAAACTCAGCACAAATTACTTACCATTTCATTTAGTATAAGAATATTTCTCTCAATTATGTTTAAATTTCTTAGTTTAAAGTTGATAACTTTAAACTAAAGGTAAGAGGATTTCAAACTCTCTACCTATATTGGGAAATAGTTCAAGCTCGGAACTACTTTCCCTATTTGGCGAACGAATTAACAAGTTTCCTCCATGTTTAGCCGTAATAATTTGGTAACTAACTGCTAAACTAGTTTCCTTTTCCGCTCGCTTCTCTATAGAAAAAGAGTCTAAAATTTGCTTCAGTGCGCTAGGCGATAAACCAGGGCCATTATCGGCAATAGTAATGGAAATCCAACGAGATGCTAGAGTTTCTGGATTAGATGCAGGTTCGGGAGAAAAAACTGTCGTTTTAATGACAATACAGGGTTTATAATTCATAAATCTTTGTCTGTCACCCCACAATTCTTTTGTAAACTCTTGGTAAGCTGCTTGATTCAATAAATTATCTATAGCATTACTAAGAATATTCATAAACACTTGATTTAATTGTCCAATAAAACAAGTTATTGGTGGTAAATTCCCATATTCTTTAACAATTGTAATTTCACTTTTTAAGCGGCTCTGTAACAATAAAACTATACTATCTAACATGGCGTGTAAATCAGCAGGTTTAGGATAGACTTCATCAATGTGACAAAAGTTTTGTAAACTACTAACTAAATTTTTTAATCTCTCTGCCCCACTTTTGGCGCTTCTAATTGCTCTAGGTAAATCCTGTTTTAAAAAGTCAAATTCTATTTCTTCCTTTAGGTCTAGTACTTCTGTAGGAACTTGCGGCAGATAATTTTCGTAGACAGAAATTAACTCCAATAAACTTTCATTATAAGTTGAAATATGACTTAAATTTCCCCAAATAAAACCTACAGGATCTAAAATTTCGTGAGCTATTCCATCCACTAAACGTCCCAAATTAGCCATTTTTTCACTTTGAATTAACTGCACCTGTGCCCGTTCATAACGTACTTGGGTTTCGATTCCCCGAATTTGCCAATGGGCAATATTTAACTCATGGATATCTAATAATTGATAAGTTTGGGCTTCTGATTGTATGACGATCGGTTCTCCTAAAAGTTCCGACGATCGCCGCAATGCCATTTGTGCAGCTACTAAAATTGGTGTAGTCTCAGGAAGAATTAAAACATCAGTGCGAGCGTAATTATAAAGTAACTGTAGTGATTTTTCTAAAAATAAATTTTGTTGCTCAGATAAAACTAGGTTTTCTAGCAGACGCAACCGCGAAATCATCCCCACAAACTTTCCTTGATCTAATAAAATAACTCCTGGTAGTTTGCTGTGTTTCTCCAGAATTTCCACAACCTCAATAGTAAGGCAATTGACATCTGCTGCAAATGAATACAGTGGTAATGTCGCCAAGGTGGAATCAATAGAGAGATCTTGATTATCTCCATCAGATAAATAAGGAGACGAAATAAATTCTTTTGACACAATCCCTAATGAAAGTTAAATAACTCTAATCTAATGACAGACTATCACTAGTTCACTCAATAGCCTACCACTTTCCACATCAGATCCACTTACCTTTGTTTTTAGAATTATTTGTGTATTCCACATCCACAAATCTATAGTAGAAGTCGCAATGATGATAATTTTTATACATAGTAGTTTGCTAGCAGATTTACAGGTAGTATAAGCTACGCTAGGTTACGAGTTTTCCAGGGGTAAAATAGGATAGGAAGTAGTAAATGCGATCGCTTAATTGTTTGCAAAGTAAGCGATCGCCTTTTGAATAGTATAAAATTTTTGCAACAAGTTCAGCTTTGAATTTAGGAATTATTTTGTGCAAATCTAGCCAAAAGTTCCTCACGGGATAATTGCAGCAGCAAGGGAGTAAATTCTTCTGGGGGTAGTGAGAGTAGGCGATCGATCGCAGATGAAAGTTCTGCATCTAAAGAACCAAAACGTACTCGCAACAAGTTCTCCACCACCAAGCGTTCTCCCTCCTGAACTCCTTGTTGCATTCCTTGCTGTATTCCTTGCTGCATTCCTTGTTGCATTCCTTGCTGCATAGCTTGTTCTCGATCTTGCTGATAAAGGGGTGCTAATCTCATAATTAACTCTCGATCTTCTTCATCTTGAATTTGATTTGCTTGCAAGTTTCGTTGCAAGTTGTATAACAATTCTAGCGCCGCTGCACGATATGGGTTATTAACAGGAAGTGCTTCTAATTCATCAATTGCCCTTTTCTGCGCGTTTCCTTTACCAAGAATTCTTAACCATAGTGTGTCTATAGTTGCAGGTAATTGGTGAACTGCGATAATTGCACTCCGAAAATAGGATGGTAGAAAGTACATCCCTGTTACCCAATCTTGACTAGGAATTGCACCAAATTGCGATAACAAATTTTCTGATGCTGTTGGGGTGATAATCCATAATTTTGGTAAATCTGATTCTTGTAATCGAGTGTTATTTCGATTTGCTTCTCGCCGCAATTCACCTCTAACTTCTAATACTTTTAATAAACAATCGCCTATTTCGTCGTCGCTTGCTGCATTGCGATATGGTTCAAAAATAGAGATACTTGTTGCCAATCTTCCTAGTAATCCCAAATCTTCTGGAGTTGAGTTTTGCTGAGAGTTGGGAGCAAACCAAACATCGATTTCTCTGACTTCTCCAGCTACTCGGCGGGGTGCTTGAACTACTCCGTAAGGTGTTAGTAATTTCTCTAAGTAATCTTTGGCAAATTGATCGTGAATAAATCGGGTCATTGGGTATAGATTTTGTTGGAAACTGACCTGTTTATTAAATATTTTATCAGGTGCAATTGCCATTTTTTTATCCAACCTTTGCTTTTTCACAATTACTCAAATTCCGGCGATCGCAAATCAGAAATTGCTAACTCCCAACCAGGTAATAAATCAGGAATAGTTAAAAACTCGTCCTAGCTTACGTGGTTTTACCCAATTTAACAACTGAGTAGCAAACTCAAAAGCAACTTCTACTGATTCATAACCTGATAAATTCATAACAATAATATTCCCTTCAACTAACTCCATGCGATAATCAGGGTGTTCTGCTTGTAGTTTTTCTAAGTCTTTAATTGTTAAAGAGGACATAGAAACTCCTTTAGCGAATGATGTTATTTTATAATTTTAAGCCGGATCTAAAACCCTATTGATCCTCAGTATCATTAGAAACTTCTGCTGCTTCACATTGGCTGCAAAGTCCAAAGAACTCTAATGTGTGATAAAAAATCTTAAATTTGTAAGAATTGTGCAGTTGAGTTTCTAATTCTTGAACTGGACATTTATCTAAAGAAATAGATTTGCCACATTTTAAACAGGTAAGATGGTGTTTATCTTGGTGAACGCTGCTATAAAGTGATTCGCCGTTGGGTAACATTCGCACCTGAAGTGCGCCTTCTCGTTTTAACGCTTCTAGAGCACGGTAAACTGTAGCCAAGCTCATGCCTTGGTTCTGACTCCGTAATTCTACATAGATATCCTGGGCGGAAATTGCTCGGTTGACGCTTTGGAGAAAATTTAATATTCTTTTTTGACTGCGTGTATGTTGTGTTTTCATTCGGATAATCCCAGTGTGAACCAGACTCGATGCCTTATTTCTACGCTATCTCAAATAGCGTAGTTATTAGATTAACCATCGGAAGTCGAGTACCAATCTAAAATAAAAAGGCTGGCACATTAACTATTATCGGTGAGGATAGGATAATGAAATATCATGCTCGCATCTATGTTACCCTGCGACCTTCGGTTTTAGACCCTGCTGGTGTGGCAGTACAATCGGGGCTAAAGCACATGGGTTATGAGAATGTGGAACAGGTGCGTATCGGAAAGTACATTGAATTAACTATCACTGCTGAGTCGGAAGAGGCAGCAAAACAGCAGCTAGATGTAATTTGCGATCGCTTATTGGCAAACGTAGTGATTGAAAATTATTGCTTTGAGTTAACTGAGATTTCTACTCCTGCGGAGGCGAAGGTATGAAGTTTGGGGTGTTAGTTTTTCCGGGTTCAAATTGCGATCGAGATGTCCTCTATGTTACTCGCGATTTACTCCAGCAACCAACTAGAATGGTTTGGCATGAAGAAACGGATATTTCCGATCTAGATGTGGTGATAATTCCGGGCGGTTTCAGCTACGGGGATTATTTGCGTTGTGGGGCGATCGCACGTTTCTCCCCAGTAATGCAAGCGACAATCGAACACGCAAACAAAGGTAAGTTAGTCTTGGGAATTTGCAATGGTTTCCAAGTGCTAACTGAGGCGGGGTTGTTACCTGGGGCGTTGGTGAGAAATCGGGATTTGCATTTTATTTGCGATCGCGTTCCCTTGCGAGTCGAACGCACAGATACAGCTTGGACGCAATTTTATCAAAAGGGGGAAGTGATTACTTTGCCGATCGCTCACGGCGAAGGAAACTACTACGCCGATGCTGATACTTTGGCACGTTTAGAAGATAACGGTCAAGTTTTGTTCCGTTACGAAAGCGAAAATCCCAACGGTTCTTTAAACAATATTGCAGGTATTTGCAATCAAAAAGGAAATGTGCTGGGAATGATGCCACACCCGGAAAGAGCATCAGATAAAATGTTAGGAGGAACCGACGGATTAAAGTTATTTGAAGCATTGCTAAAAGTAGCAGCAACAGTCTAATTGTAGGGTGCGTTACCCTGTCGCTAACGCACCCTACCACATTAAGGTTGATATAAATAATTTGTAGGGGCGGGTTTAGCCAATATCTTGGACTACCCACAGATAATCTCTCAGCAAAACCTGCCCCTACCAGATATGTATCATTCATTTCGTGAATTGGTATAACGCACGATTTTAATTACATTATCAGTGAGCATAAGTGGAATACCAAGTAGATTTCAAACCACGCGCCATCAAAGATTTAAAATCTCTTAGTGCTGAGAATAGCAGCCGGATTTTAGCTAAAATCGAAGCATTAAAAAATGACCTAGCAGGCGATGTAAAGCGGTTAACCAATTTTACTCCTGAATACCGTTTGCGAGTGGGAGATTACCGAGTATTATTTGAAATAGAAGACAACATAATTTTAGTTTACCGCATTAAACATCGCAGCGATGCTTATTCATAACTAGAGGAAGATAATATGATCGAATTACACCCAGAGTATTTAAGCAAAAACGGCAAAAAAGAATTTGTTGTCCTACCTTACGAAGAATTTCAAGCATTGCAAGAACTATTAGAAGATTTAGAAGATTTGATTGATTTGCGAAATGCCAAGCAGGAAGATGCAGATAAACCTTCAATATCGCTAACAGAAGTAAAGAAACAATTGGGAATTTTAGAATAAAAATCGCCCACACTCGCCCGGAGATCAATTTCCGGGCTAATAGCGAAACTCGGTTAAAACCGACTAAAAACCACAACAAAAATCTCAGTAATTGTAGGATGTGTATAGCGCGTTATATCTAATAATGTAGAGTAGAGACGTTATATATAACGTCTCTACAGGGTTTGGCAATTATAATTAATGATTGTTAGAGAATTTAGTTAACCCTTAAATTTTGTACCTCCTGCAAGCTTAACCCAGTTGTTTGACTAATAGTTTGATCATCTAATCCTACATCAATTAATCGTTTGGCAATTTCTCGCCTGTTTTGATTAACTGCCTTTGTAATAGCATTTCGCTGATCTTGAATAAAGATTTCCCGCTTTTGTAAATCTTCCAATTCATCACGATTCAAATTAGCTTGATTAGCAATAGCAAAAGCTTTTTGAATCTCAGGAATTTCCCCTATTTCTTCTGGTACAGCTTCCAAACTCCTAGCGGTTTTGAGGAAATAAATCCATTTATCAGTTAGAGTTTCTAATTCATCCAAACTTTTGTTAAACTTGGGCAATTCTACAAACACTAATTCAATATCATAGATTGAATAATCAACCAAGTAATCTTGTTCTTTGAGAGCGAAACGAGAAATTACTTTATCCCAATTGGAAAACATTTCAAAATCGGTAATTGTTAAGGCAATTACCGGATTTAAAAGGTTATAATTTTCTCCCGAATCAAGTTGAATTGAATAAGCTTTAGCAGCGTTGTATAAAATGCGCTTTTCAAAACCTTCAACGTTCAATACTTGCATTTCGATAATTACAGTTTTGTCGCCTGTAATTTTCGCTCTGACATCTAAGTAAGTATCTTTAATGCCTCTAATTTTTGGTGCTAGATAAGGGTTAAGGATTTCTAAATCTTCAATGGTGGAATTACCCTCATAAAGCAAGGCATTTAAAAAGCTAATTAAAATATCTTTGCTTTGTTCTGAACCGAAGATTTTCTTAAAAGCAAAGTCGGTTTTTGGGTTGATGAATCTCATTTTTCATTCTCCTATTTTGCCTCTTCTGCTGATGAAATTGCTAACTCTGATAACCGCTTCACAAATTCTTGATGTTCTCCAGTTTTCAATCCTTGTTGCAATTTAGCTATCACTTCAGCTAATTTCCCTTCTAATAAAGATGATACTGCTAACCATAAACCAGGGAAAATTTGACTGCAAATCACTCCATCTGCATTCGGTTCTACAAGTATATATTCGCCTTGATTTAATCTAAACCAGTCAAATTTTTGGTTATAAACTCGCCATACCAAATACTCTTGTACTCGGTTGCGACGGTAAACTTTTAACTTATCATGTAAATCATAAGAAGCACTACTAGCTGCTATTTCCACAATTAATTCTGGCGCACCTTCTACATAGTCATCATCACTAATTCTAGACTGTCCACCTACATCAATTCGCAGCATTGCATCTGGTTGCGGTTCGTTATCTTCATCAAGACGAACGGTGGTATTATCTAGTAAATCAACTCCAGGGGTAGCAGCAATATAAGCTGCTAACCAACCCATTATGTAACCATGAGGTTGACCATGACTTTTAGCTCTGACTGCTGATGCCATATATACCACTCCTTCAATTAATTCTGCTTTTTTAATCTGGGGCATAGCCTCATAACGCCGTTCAAATTCATGGCGTGTTAATCTGTCCCCACTTTCTAAGGGTGGTATTTCAAAGATTGGCTGGTTAAGTGTTTTGGTTGACATATTTTTATCTCTCAACTATCAAACAATTTGATTATTTTAATTTTATTATAGTTGTATTCATAAAGGTTTAGAATTTTTTTTACCACAAATATCCACAGATGAAAATATTCTCAAACTCTTTCTTCTTTCCAATTGAACAATTGTTGATTGAGTCTGCCATTGCGAGCGTTTTTGGCTTTTTTAGAACGCAGATGTCGATGTAGATTTTGGTGATAATGTGGGGAGGTTGCGATCGCACTTCTCCCCCTCCTTTTAAGCATAGAAAACCCAACTCTGTCCCCTTTCATTTCACAGAAAAAGCTGGTTCAGAGTTGGGTCACTAACTAATACAAGATGTCAATTATCTTGTAATTGGTTTTCTACTATCCAATAACTCTCGAATCGAGTTTAAATCAATTAGATATTTAATGATTTCGGCTTTTTGAATTTCCAATTTAGCAACAATTTCAGGCGCTTCAACTTCCCTAGTAGCCCGTTGTTTCAATAACTGATCGAACTCAGATTGAAACCTGTTAATGTAGTCTTTAATTTGTTTTTCACCTTGGCTGAAATCTTCTTTTACTTGTTTTTGAATTAATCGTTCTAGCAATTCCAAATTACTATTCACTTGTTCATCAATTTTGTTTTCAATTTGCTGCAATGTTAGAAGCAAATCAACTTCGTAGTAGGACACTTTTTCTTCATAAGGAACATCAACGTAGTAAACTTTATCAGGCTTACAGCAGTTTCCTTTCTTTGTTCTTTTTTCTTTTTTAATTCGAGCAAAAACTTTTTGTTGTTCTTTAATCATTGCATCAATTCCTGAAAATTCAAAGTTAGGAAACTGAATGGGATTTGTACTGATATCTACTTGCAAAGCATTCCCAATATATTCAGACAGTTCATCAGAGATGGCTTGAATGTCTTCCTTAATTCGTTCGACTATACCTTCACGTATTCTTGTTCCTTCTCTAATCAATTTGTCTTGAGTGTCTAGCCAAAAACTATGAATTACAGGAGTGCAGTACTCATTGATAGTTCGCGCAAGTTTCTGAGCCTCTTTTTTATCTTTACACCTAATTTTGTAGGGATCTGGACTAGAATTTTTCTCAAACAAAGAGCTAAATTTTCCCCAAAGCTGAGAGAAAAGAGTTTTGTCTTCATTGTCAGATGATGATGGCTTTTTAGATTGATTTTGAGCTACTTTATCAATTTCTAGTTTCAGACGGATTTTGGCACTTTCTGCAAATATTTGAACTCCTTGGCTAAACTCGCTAATTAACAGTTGCTTTTGCTCTGCAACCGACTTTTTTACATTTTCAACTTTTCTTCGGGCTGAATCAGAACGTTGTTTGTATTCCTCAATTTTAAGTTGAAGTTCCCCCAGTTCCATTTCCCATCCTTTGATTTCTGTCATCAAAGTTTCTTCAATAGCTTGAGCAGCTTTGCTTAGTTTAGCTAAAACTTCACTTAATAAATTCCATCCAGAGTTTTGTACAACCGTTCTGATAACTACTTGTTCAATAAATCAGGCGTTTCAATTAAGGTAAATTTTCAGAAGGAGTTAACAATAATGGACATCAACTACTATTTCTTGGCAGCGACTAGAAATAGTATTTCTCGCTGCTGGTTTTGAATTTGCTACAGGAAAACGTTGTTTATTAATTTAAAATCTACTATATATGGGCTCACAGATTTCCATTATTAAATAATATGTCAAGTTACAGATTTTATCAAGAGGTTTTTGGCAATTTTTAGGACTTAGAGATAAAAAGTTAATTTCGACAATTTGCGATCGCTAAATTCCCCCTCCTCACCTCACTAATAGCCAGAAATGACGTAAAATCTTGGTGTTTATTATTTGAGGGATAACAAATGGAATCTCGTGAATACGAATTTAGTGGTTCTCAGAATGAACTGATCAAAAATCTAGCTGATAAAATGCGCTTTGTAGCCTATTTTTTGATCGCTGCTGGAGTTCTAAGTGTGATTGGCGGAATATTCAATCTGCGAACAGGCTTAGGTGCTATCATCAATGGAGTTGTTTACATCTTAATCGGCGTTTGGACTAACAGTGCTTCTTCAGCTTTCCGGCGGATCGTGGAAACTAGCGGAAGTGACATCGAAAATTTGATGGGTGCCTTGGGTGAATTGAGAAAACTTTACACTTTGCAATATTGGCTATTAATCATTGCTTTGGTCTTTACTGCGATCGCATTAGTGTTTACTGTAATTTTCGGAGTAGCCACTGTAGGCAGGTAAAGGATTACCAACAACCATTTTAACTGAAGACAAAGGGTTATTTTTGAGGAATCAGAATTCAGAATAAAATATATTTTGCTTCTGGATTCTGAATTTCCTAAACCTCATTCTGTCGTCACACTTTGCTGTTTCACTTCACGCATTTGCCAAATCTTTGACACAGCAACTCCCAGGAAAATTGCCAACAAAATAGCTGTAAATATTGGTAACAAAATTCCTAAAATTGACAAAACAATGGAAGTTACAGTTTCAAAAGTTGCAAACACAGAATTACCTAACCCGCCAGTTGTCGTAGTAGAAAATAGCCGAGTAATATTGGTGATTACTTCGACAATAGCAGCAGAACCTCCACCTGCGATCGCCGCCACACTCCACTGAAGTACCGGATCGAAATGAGTAAACATGGAAGCAGTAATAATTGTTCCCGTAGCTACTGCAACTGGTGTGACTAAAGCATCTAAAAAATGATCTAACCAAGGAATATAATAAGCAGTAACTTCTATTAAAGTCGCAATAGAAAAAGCTACCAAAGCTTCATAACTTCCAATCCACTCAAACCCCGATGCAGGTGTCCAAACTCCCGATAAAGCGGCAATACTCATCGCTAAAGGTGGCACAAAAACCCGAAAACCACAAGCAGCACTTAAACTAATTCCTAAACAAATTCCTAACAATATATCCATACAATTTCCTCAAAGCTCAATTATCAATGCTACTTTGTTAAACTTGGCAACTTTGGCTTAATTTTACATCTAACTGTTGGTGGACTTATATAGTGGCAATCACACTTATTGAGTTTATCAGAATAGATGAGTTGTGCTTCTGCTAAATCGATCGCGGTAATCTCTTCCTATTTACTTAATAATTTAGTCCGATAGAAAGAGTAAAGGCCGATCCTAAGTTGGCTAAGTTCATAGAAATAAAGCAACTGAGGAGACAATTTATGACTAATCAATCTAATCCTATATTGCCAGAAGATCCTAGAGAAGCGGAACCCGGAAGAGGCGCACCTAGTAACAATCATTACGGTGTACAAACCGCACAAAATACTAATGTTAATCCCCCAGATGCAGAGATTCCTTCTAATGTGGATGTAGAAGAGAACATTGAGCAAGTAGAAGCAGTAAAAGAACAAGAAGAAGGTACTAATTTAGACACGACTGCTGGTTATGTTATCGATGAATCTGGACGACTGGATAACTTTGCGATCGAACCACCGATTTATGTGGAAGAACGGTAAAATTTAATTCTCGCTGGGAGAATCGAAGTTTAATTCATCTCCCAGTTTTAGTAGCAGCAATTAACTTAAATAAATAGTAAAATAGATAAAGTGCATCTATTGGAAGTATCGAAGTTAGTACAGACTAATCTGGTTGTTTGTCAAAAGTTACTTTAACGGAATGTGCAAAGTCTGTGTTACCACGGCAAAACTAGATTCGCTTCTGTTTATACCTTTTACTTTTATGAAGTCTTCCCAGTCTCAGCAAACCCTAATACAACATCTAAGTTTACAGAGCAATATAAATTTTTGACTCCCAAATCTGTGATTTTGTTAAAGAATTTAATAATACCTATCTAATTTGCCAATTTTTTGATTACACTAGTCTAATTTAGAGTATAAAGTATATTATGTTCAGTGCCCCAAGAGTAAATTTGATGAATGAGGCGTTAATCGATCGTTTTATCCAGTTAATTTGCAGAAATACGGGTTTGTACATTAGAGAGGAGGATAAAAGTACATTAAACAAAAAACTTTGGCAAAGAATCAAAAGTTTACGGATCGCAAATCCTGAAGATTATTATCTGTTTTTAGAAACTAAAAATGAATCTAAAACTCATCAAGGTAAACCCGGACATTGGTCAGCGGAACAAGAATGGAAAGAATTAGTATGCTTACTCACTACCGGAGAAAGTTACTTTTTTCGCGATCGAGGGCAATTTACCCTACTGAGAAGTAAAATATTACCGGAAATTATTGCTGCTAAACTGCAAAAATCAGAAGCAACAGGTAATCAAAAAAAATCTCTGAGGATTTGGAGTGCTGGTTGTTCTACAGGGGAAGAGCCATATTCCTTAGCTATTTTAATCCAAGAATTAATTCCTAACTTAGAGAATTGGCAAATCTTTGTTTTAGGAACAGATATTAATTATAAAGCTATTGAAAAAGCTAAGCAAGGAATTTATAATCCTTGGTCTTTCCGCTTAGTAGATCCACATCTACAAATTAATTATTTTCAACAACAACAAAACGAATGGCAAATTGACGATCGAATTCGTCAGATGGTGAAATTACAACAGGGAAATTTACTAGCAGATAACTTTCCTGACTATAATACAGAAATTCATGACATGGATTTGATTCTCTGTCGAAATGTTTTTGTTTACTTTGAACATAAAGCGATTACAACAGTAGTGAAAAAATTTTACAATACCTTAGTGTCTGATGGTTACTTAATGACCGCCCATACAGAGCTTTATGGTCAAAATATGGGAGAATTCCAAGTTAATGTCCTACCAGAATCGATAATTTATCAAAAAAAATCAAATAAGCAATTAGAGTCAGGTAATTCTAGAGAATCAGAGGTAGGAAAAATAGACTTATATAAACATTACCATTCTCATCATAGCCAAATATTTAAGAATGAAACAGCGAAATATGTAGAAAAGCCTGCTGTATTGAAAGATTTATATCACCACAGGAAATTATCTAAACATCACTATTCAAATTCTCCCTTACTCAAACCAACAGAAAGAGTTACGAACAATATATCTAATCAGGTTCAAAACTCATCCAGTAATTTAATGAAAGAAGCAGAAATTCTTTTTCAGGAAGAAGCATACATTCAAGCAATTAACAAAGCCGAACAAGTAATTGCTGGTCATTCACAACATTTTGCTGCTCATTACTTACTGGCACAAGCTTATGCTAATTTAGGACAACATAATCAAGCTGTTTATTACTGCCAGCAAGCAATAGCGATCGATTCTTTGGCTGTGTCACCTTATTATTTGTTAGCCCATATTGCGGAAGAAAAGCAAGACCTAGAAAAAGCGAAACTGTTTTTGAAAACTATTATTTACTTGTCCCCTTCTTTTGTTTCAGCATATTTGGAACTTGCCGCAATTTATGAGAAAGAGGGAAATACTAATAGAGCAAAAAAAATGTTAGCAACTGCTTTAGAAATACTCAAGCAGCTGCCATCCTCAGCTATAGTTGAGCAACAAAGTACTGTAACTGTTGGGGAGTTGCTAGAGTACGTAAATAAATTATTGTAAGGAAAGTTAATGAGTAATCAATTAACTTAACTAGTTAGCTGAGCAATGCTGTCCTATTTGTAGCCAAAGTCAAATCAGAAAAAATAATTAAAAATAGCTAACTTGCTCAAACTAAAAGCAAAAATTTGTTATGGGTGCTTCTCAAAGTGGTAGATTCGGTAAAAATTAAGAAAATAGACTGCCACTCTGGTTAACGTAAGTGCAGTTATTGACTAAAGTAGAAATAGAAACAAGTACTACTCGCTGAGCTTCGGCTCTCACAGCTAGTAGTAATAACTTTTCTGTTGAGTTGGCAAATTGTAAAGTTATATTGGCTAAGAAATAAATATTTTATTTCAAAACTTTAGCAAAAATATAAACAGGTTAACAATGACTAGTAAACCGTATCTGATTTTTAGCATCAATACTTCGCTCTATGGAGTGGAAGCCTTTTGTGTACAAGAAATTTTTTCTTTACCTAATTTAACGCCAATTGCTGAAACACCAGCTGATATTGTTGGTGTAGTGAATTTACGCGGGGATATTTTACCAGTATTAGACTTAAATCTTCGGTTTGGCTATGAGCAATTAGATTATAGTTTAACAGACAGTATAATTGTTCTAGAATGGCAAGAATTTCGTTTAGGAATTATTGTGAATGAAGTCCTTGAGGTTCATAATATTTCTTTGCAAGAAATGACAACTGAACTATTGTATCAGCAGGAATTGAATGGGCGTGTTTCGCATTTTATGGCTGGTATTGGTAAAGTAGATGCAAGTATTATCATGTTGCTGAATCATGAAAATTTACTTCGCTATTCCAAAAATGCAGCTTTATTAGCCAAAAAAGGCTTAGACGGTGAAGAAGTTACTGACAGATTTCTGAAAAAACAATTGGTATTTTGTCCCCAAGCTACAGCGGAAGAAAAACGAATATTAAGGGAACGTGCAGACAATTTAAGACAACCTACTCAAAGAGAAGATTTTGCTGGATTGATTCCTTTAGCTGTAGTGGGATTAAATGGTGAATATTTTGGGCTTGATTTACCAATAGTTCGAGAATTTACAGATATTCGCCAAGTTACTCCTGTTCCTTGTTGTCCTCCGCATATTGTGGGTAATATGAATTTGCGGGGAGAAATTTTGACATTAGTTGATATTCGCAATGTGTTAAATATGCCAACATTAGGGGTGGAAAATAATAATAATATTAAAGTAATGATCGTGAAAATAGATGATTTAATTGCGGGAGTGACGGTTGATGAAGTGTTTGATGTGATGTATTTGCAACCATCGCAGATTTTACCTGTACCAACAGCAGTACATTCAGCAAATAGTGAGTATTTACGAGGAACGGCTAATTATCGGGAAAAAATGATGAGTATTTTGGACTTAGCAAAAGTTTTTCAGCAAGGTGATTTAATTGTAAACGAGGAAGTTTAATACTATGAAATTCGATAATATGTTTAGGAATTTAAAGCTTAGGGACAGGATTATTTTAGGTTATTCTGTACCTTTACTTTTTTCTGTGGCGATCGCCACCGTAGTTTACTATAACGTCGCCAAAGTAGAATCACAAAATGAAAGGGAAGTTCTGGGTTATGAAATTGTCAGAAACACAGATATGATCGCTTTGAGTTTAGCGAGGCTGCAAAGGGCGGCTAGGGGTTACTTATTAAAACCAGATCCCCAAAACATTAGCAACTTTAGGGAAGCGGAAACACTATTTAATAAGTCAGCACAATATTTACAAGAAAAAGTAGAAGTTGCAGCCCAAAAAAATCGCCTAGATAGAATTACTGAGCTAGGAAATGAGTCCATTCAATTTAATAGTAACCTAATCGATTTAGTAAGGACTGGCAAACTAAAAGAAGCAACACAAAATTATAAATCCTTAAATCGGCAGACATTAAATCAAGAAATTGAGCAAGTATTGGATGAATTTGAAAAAGATGAAATTTTGATTCAACAACAAAAGAATAAAGAAACTAAGGAAGCTTTAAATACGCTAAATTTAGTAGTAATTTTAGGGACATTATTATCTATTGGTTTGGCTATCCCGATCGGCTTATGGATTGCTTCTCGAATTACCCAAGCAATTAATGAAAGTGTGAATGCGATCGCCTCTTCCTCCACAGAAATTGCTGCCACAATTGAAGAACAAGAACGCGCCGCTTCCCAACAAGCCTCCGCAGTTCATCAAACTACTACCACTATTGATGAGCTAGGCGTATCTTCTCGCCAATCAGCCGAACAAGCAGAAATGTCAGCCAAAGGCGCACAAGAAGCATTAGAAAAAGCTGAAGAGGGAAGTTCAGCAGTAGAACAATCTTTGCAAGAAATGGCAAATTTGAAACAAAGAGTCGAGGAAATCGCCAGCAAAATTCTTAACTTAAGCGAACAAACAAATCAAATTGGCAGCATTTCTACCTTAGTCAGCGAATTAGCCAACCAAACTAATATGTTAGCTTTAAATGCAGCCGTGGAAGCAGTTCGTGCTGGCGAACATGGCAAAGGTTTTGGCGTTGTGGCTAGTGAAATTCGTAAACTAGCTGATGCTAGCAAACAATCTGCGGATAAAATTAATGGTTTAGTAGCAGATATTAGAAACGCTATTAACTCTACAGTAATTGTGACTAAAGAAGGCACTAAAAGTGCTGAACAAGGAGAATTAATTGCTCAAAAAACTGCCGATGCTTTTGCCAGTATTATGAACGAAATCAGCAATGTTTATGAAAGTAGTCAACAAATTTCTTTAAATGTCAAGCAGCAAGCCACAGCGATTCAGCAAGTAGCGTCAGCAATGAACTCTTTAAGTACAGCTGCTATGCAAAATGCTAGTGGAATCAGCCAAACTAAACAAGGTACGCAAAAACTCAACGAAGTTGCTGTAAATCTTAAATCAGTTGTCTAGTAGTTGTTACTTTTCACTCCAAAAAGGGCATCCTGAAATTAGACTAAAAGATCGGACTATCTGGCAGTATCTGAACCAAGTTACAGGTAAAAATACTATGTTTAAGTTTGTCTTTAATCATGGATGCTTTTGAACTCATGATTAGTAATTGTACTCAGGATGGCTTGAGCAGAATCAAGTAATGTTAATTCTTAAGGAAGCGGTCTAAATATGAAGGTGTCTCAAGAGAAAGAAATGCCAAAACAGATTAGGTTAGGTTTAATTGTTCCTCTGGGATTTGGGGCAATTTTTCTAGTTATGTTAGGAATTGGCATTGTATCTAAAATAACTATGGAAAGATTGACTAAGGCAACTGAATTAGTTTCTCTTAGTTATGAAATTAAAGTGGGTTTGAAACAACTAGAAAAACTGTTAGTTGATGCAGAAACAGGGCAAAGAGGATTTGTCTATACAGGTTTACCAAAGTTTTTAGAACCTTATAATCAATCAAGAATTTTACTTCCCCGCCAGTTGGAGGAATTGAATAAAAAAATTGAAGATTCTTTGCAAAGAACAAAATTAAATAGACTTGAAGAATTAACACAGCAAAACATGGAGGAACTAGCAACAACTATTGTATTAAAAAGCTCTGGCAAGGAAAAAGAACTAAGAGCTTTGGTAATCTCTGGTAAAGGTAAGAAAATTATGGATGAAATTAGGAAAAATGTTGAGCTAATGATGAATCGGGAAAATATTCTGCTAGCTCAGAGAATGGAAGCAGCAAAGCAAGCAGAATTTTTTGCTCAAGCTGTTTCTGTTGGTGGCACAATAACCGCTGTTTTAATAGGCTCATTTCTTGTCCTGTTTATTAGTCGCCAAGTTGTTCAACCAATTAATCAGGTAGCAGCTGCGATCGCTACTTCCAGCAATGAAATTGCCACCACAGTTGCAGAACAAGAACGTACAGCTGCTCAACAAGCAACAGCTGTTAATCAAACAACTACAACAATGGATGAGTTAAATATATCCTCACAGCGATCGGCAGAACAAGCAGAAGCAGTAGCCACAGGCGCACGCCAAATATTAAACCTAGTTGATGGTAGATACGAAGAAAATTCGGGATTACATGAAGTTAGCTTGAAACAGAAAATTTCAACATTAGCTGAACACATTCTTCATTTAAGTAAACAAACTCACCAAATTGGCAGAATTTCTACTTTAGTTAGCCAATTAGCCAACCAAACTTATATGTTAGCTCTCAATGCAGCTGTAGAAGCAGTTCGTGCTGGTGAAAATGGTAAAGGTTTTGCTGTTGTCGCTAGCGAAATTCGGAAATTGGCAGATCAAAGTAAACAATCAGCCGAACAAATTAATATGATTGTGTTTGATATTCAATCAGCAACCAATTCTACAATAATCGCAGCTGATGAGGGAAAAGTAACATTAGAAGAAATTGTCACAGTGATTAACGATGTCGTTGTTAGTACTCAACAAATTTCTTTGAATGCCAAACAACAAGCAAGTGCAATTGAACAAGTAGTTGAAGCAATGAGTAACCTGAATCAAGGAGCTTCTGAAGCTGCTAGTGGAATCAGTCAAACTAAAGATAGCACGCAAAGGCTAAATGAAGCAGCCTTGAATCTTAAATCTATTGTCTAAATCAAAGATAAAGAAGTACTTATGTTTAGTAATTTAAAATTGCCAAATCGGATGTTATTAGGCTACTCAGTGCCGATCGCTAAACGAGCTTTAATCCTAAGCCAACAGACTGTTTAACTGAAAATTTATTCATGATTTCCCTGTTCCTACAAAAATAGCAAAGGAGAACCAATAATGTTTATCGATGATGAAGAACTGAGAACTATCTTTAAATCAGCCAGCGAAGAACATTTACAAAAATTAGAAGACGGCTTGTTGCATTTAGAAAAAAATCCACATGAGCAAACAAATTTAGAAGAACTCATGCGAGAGGCTCATAGTCTCAAAGGCGATGCCGGAATGTTGGGATTAAAAGACATCTCTACTTTAGCGCATCAATTAGAGCATATTTTAGGTACAGTAAAACGAGGTGAAGTAGAACTATCATCTGAGATTAGCGATCGCCTTTATCAAGGATTAGATGCCATTAGCCAATTAGTAGTAGAAGCCGTTATAGGTACTCCCCCAAGCATTGATGCCTTTCATGTTTTAGCTTATATGATGGGAGGAAATAACCTAAAATCCCCTGCTAATTCAACAGAAAATAACCAGACATCAGAAAGCGAAATCGCAACAGAAACCAGTGAAAAAGTATCCCTTTTTGAACCGCAAGTATCAGAAAATTTGCCAGATTTAGAATCAATAATTACTGCTACTGAGGTAGAAGTAATTCACCCAGAAGTAGAAGAACCACTAACAGTTAATATCCCAAATCTTACGTCTGAGGCTGCCATCAAGGAAATTAAAAAAGTAAACGTTACCATTTCTCCGATTTCGGAAAACTCACCAGAACCATTAAAAGATTCAACCAACAAAACTCCTAATGAACAAACCTATCGCATTGAAAGTGTCCGAGTAGAAACTCGACATTTAGATTCTTTAATGACTCAAGCAGGGGAACTTACAGTTACTAAAATTCGGATTAATCATCGATTATCGGAAATTGAGGAAATCAGCAATGTATGTGAAGAATGTAGTCGGATTAGAACCCAATCTTCTAATAAAATAACAGCCAAAATTGACTCAGCACAAAACGCATTTTTCCCCGTTGCTGCTTCTTTGTTTTCCCTGCCACAAAGCTCCGATTTATCCTTGAGAAAAGATTCATCCAAAAGCATAGAAAAATTCTTAGAACAACTGGAAACTCTAGTTAAGAAATTACGTAATTCTCTTTATGAAGATGTTCAAAGGCTAGAAGTAATTTCTGATGAACTTTCTGATGGAATTAGAACTCTGCGACTGTTACCATTGGCGACTATTTTTAATTTATTTCCTCGCATGGTACGCGACTTAGCTAAACAACAAGGTAAAGAAATTAATTTTATTGTTGAAGGAGGAGAAACTAAAGCCGATAAGCGCATCATTGAAGAAATGAAAGATCCTTTGATGCACATGATTCGTAATTGTGTCGATCACGGAATTGAAACCGTAGAAGAAAGATCTCGTCTTGGTAAACCAACCGAGGGAAGAATTTTACTTAGAGCTAAACAAACAACTACTAATGTAGTCATAGAAGTTATCGATGATGGCAGAGGATTAGATATTGAAAAAATCAAACAAACAGCATTAAAACGTCGTGTTTGTCGCGAAGAAGAACTCGCCACAATGACACCATCCCAAGTTCAATCTTTAATTTTTACGCCGGGATTTTCTACTCGGACATTTGTTACTGAAGTTTCGGGTAGGGGTGTAGGTTTAGATGTGGTGCGGACTAATGTTGAACATTTGAAAGGTAATATCCAAGTTGAATCTAATTTCGGCATGGGTTGTACAATTCGGATGTTATTACCCACCACTTTAGCAACAGCGCACGTCTTAATTGTTTCAGTCGATAATATTTCTTATGCAATTCCTGTGGAATATGTAATGATGGCGCGGTTAATTGCTCAGGAAGATATTTTTCCTATTGAAGGACAAGATACTATTTTGGTAGATTATCAACCTATTTCAGTGACTCACTTAGCTGATTTACTGGAAATAAATCATCAACAAGGATGGGGAACTCTTCCGCTTCAGCAAGCAACGGCAAATTCTCAGCATTTACCTTGTATCATCATTAAAGTAGGAGATGCAACTTTGGGATTAATTGTAGACGCATTACTAGATGAACAGGATGTAATGCTCAAACCTCAAGGTAAATTGCTCAAGCGGGTGCGGAATGTTTCTGGTGCGACAATCTTGGGTACTGGAGAAGTTTGTATGGTGTTAAATCCCCAGGATTTAATTAAATCTGTACGTAAGCAAGCGGTGTCAAAAGTTGCGAGGCGTTCTGTAAAATCCCTTCCTTCGGTAGAACGCAAACAAGCAATTTTGTTGGTAGAAGATTCGATCGCCATTCGTACCCAAGAAAAACGTATCCTAGAAGGAGCAGGTTATGAAGTCGTCACTGCTGTCGATGGCATGGATGCGCTGAGTAAATTGAAATCGCGTTCTTATGATGCTATAGTCTCCGACATTCAAATGCCGAATTTAGATGGTTTATCACTCACCGCCAAAATTCGTCAACATAAAGAATATAGCGAAATACCGATTATTTTGGTAACTTCCTTAGCCAGCGATGAAGATAAAAAAAGGGGTGCAGAAGCAGGTGCTAATGCCTATATTACTAAAGGCACTTTTAACCAGCAAGTGTTATTAGACACGCTGAGAAGACTCGTTTAATAGTCATGAGTCATTGGTAATTAGTCATCTTGAAAAAGACGAAAAACAAATGACAAATGACAAATGACAAATGACAAATGACAAATGAACAAAATGCCAATTCGAGTTTTATTAGTTGAGGATTCACCAGTGGCGTTGGTAATCCTTAAACGCATTCTAGCCACATCTTCAGATATCGAAGTTGTCGGCACTGCTCGTCATGGTCGAGAAGCCTTAGATTTAATTCCTAAACTTCAGCCGCAGGTAATTTGTACGGATTACCATATGCCACAAATGAATGGTTTGGAATTTACCGAAGAAGTAATGATCCGGTTTCCTCGACCAATTTTGGTAATTAGTGCTTCTGTACAAGCAGAGGATACTCAGACTATTTTTAAAATGCTAAATGCGGGTGCGGTTGATGTTTTTCCGAAACCTCGCTCTCCATCTATTGAAGAATATGAATTACTAAAACAGGAGTTAATTAGCAAAATCAAAATTCTATCTGGTGTGACTGTATTTACTAGACACCGACGCAGTAATGTTACCACGTCATTCGATCGCCCACCACTTAAGTTAGAAAGTAAAACCAATATTCCCATTTCTCGACCTTCGGGAATTAGTTTGCTATCTAGAAATCATGATTCTAAACCTAAAATTGTTGCGATAGGTGCTTCTACCGGAGGGCCACAAGCAATCAATAATATCCTCTCCCAATTACCAATAAATTTCCCTTTGCCAATCCTTTGTGTCCAACATATTAGTGAAGGATTTTTACAGGGTTTAGTAGATTGGTTAGGATCGGAATCCCAGCTACCAGTAAGAATTGCTCAATTTGGCGAAATACCTCAACCGGGAATAGTTTATTTTCCTCCTGAAGGGAGGCATTTGGAATTAGATAATTTCGGCAAATTTGTCTGTAGTAGTTCGCCGCCTGTTTCGGGTCATCGTCCTTCAGTTACAGTTACTTTTGCTTCTGTAGCTAAATGTTATAGTGCAGCAAGTATTGCGGTTTTATTAACTGGTATGGGTCGCGATGGTGCTGATGGAATGTTAGCGATCGCCAAAGCCGGAGGCATAACTATTGCTCAAAATGAAGCAAGTTGTGTAGTTTTTGGAATGCCGAAAGAAGCGATCGCTTTAGGTGCCGCAAAACACATTTTGCCAGTCAATCAAATTGCTACCATGTTACTTAAACAATTGAATATAGTAGCTGGGAGTAATAAGTATTAACTTTCTAATAGGAATTATCTGGGAAATTTAAGAATTTGGCTGTTCATACTAAATCCGGCTTCAATACCCCCGTTATTCTTTAGTCCGCGTAGGCGGACTTTGTTTGTGTAGCAGCGTTCGCGTAGCGTGTGCGTAGCACGTATTTCAATCGCCCAATCATAAAGGGGGTAGCTGTTTTATTTGCCTATTCTCCAATATAAACCGGAATCTCTAACACAAACTCTGCTCCCTTACCAGGTGCAGAATTACATCTCAATTGACCACCATGTTTTTCAGCTACAATTTGGTAGCTAATTGATAAGCCTAGCCCCGTTCCTTTACCCACAGGTTTAGTCGTGAAAAATGGATCGAATAAACGTTTTCTTACTTCTTCCGACATTCCCAATCCATTGTCGCTAATACTCACTACTACGATATGCAAATTATCATTAAATTCCGGTAAATAATCATTACTTTGCAGTTGATTTTCCCCAGCCAATAAATAACTTTCAGAGCGATTTTTTACTACGGAAGTGCGAATCGTAATTTTTCTCGGCTCTGCGACATTTTCCAAGGCATCAATAGCATTACTGATAATGTTCATAAATACCTGATTCAGTTGTCCAGCATAGCATTCAATTGCAGGTAAATTGCCGTATTCTTTAATAATTTGAATTTCTGGTTTACCTTGTCCACCTTTTAAACGACTGTGTAAAATTAGTAAAGTATTGTCGATTCCCTCATGAATATTTACAGGTTTCTTTTCGGCTTCATCTAAACGAGAGAAGTTTCTTAAGGATAAGACGATCTGCCGAATTCGTTCTGTCCCTACCTGCATCGAAGCTAATAATTTTGGTAAGTCTTCTTTGAGGAATTCTAAATCAATTTTTTCGGCTTCTTCAATGATTTCTGGGGCAGGAGTTGGATAATACTGCTGATATAAATGTAGCAATCCTAATAGGTCGGCAATATAACCATTTGCATGGTCTAAATTGCCATAAATAAAGTTAACGGGATTGTTGATTTCATGAGCAATACCTGCTACCATTTGCCCTAAGCTAGACATTTTTTCTGTATGTACTAACTGGGCTTCGGTTTGTTTGAGATTTTGTAAAGCATGACTCAATTGTTGGGCTTGACTTTGGGCGGCGAAAGCAGCGGCACGAGTCTGGGCGAAAAGTTCGGCTTGATCGATCGCGATCGCTAACTGATCCACCACGGCTTTTAACAATTCAACTTCGCTATTAGTCCAAGGTCTACTACCACTACAATGGCTACATACCACCGCACCTAGTTGCCCCGAATGAGTTTGTAAAGGAATTAATAATTGGGAAGTAATCCCAAAACTATTTAACAGCGATCGCGTCTGCTCATCTAAATTAGTTTCATTATTAATATTGTCAACTCGAATCGCTTCTAAATTCAAGATCTTTTTCGCTAAATTGGTGACTTTTTCACTCGGATAATCACCTAATGAACTCGGTAAATCTGGGTGACAAGCTTCATGAGTTACAGTTAAACTTGGTTTTTCTGGATGGGGCCAACACCAGAGAAAATGACAGCGATCGATTTGCAATAAACTGCGAATTTCATTAACTGCAATTCCTAAAATTGTATCTAAATCTAAAGAATTACGAATTTGGCTAGCTAATCTAAACAGCAAACTTTCGCGCCGGGAAAGTAATTCCGATCTGGCCCAAGTGCGATCGATCGCCACCGCGATCGCATTAGCCATCCACTCCAGCATACTATACGCTTCTTCGCTGAAAGTTTGCCGACTAGAAAGCGCCATTACCCCCACTAGACGATCTTCCACAATTAACGGATAAGCCGCAAAAGCTTTCAACAAAGAACAGCTACAACTACCGATTTTTTGTAGCCATGATTTTATCTCTAACGAGTCCTGAGTTTGAATTTGATTATTTAAGTAAGGTTGGTGACTTTGAGTAATAAAATCCACAATGGAACTATCAGGATGTAGCCAATTACACGCTGTTATTTCTGCCCTTTCTCCGGTAAAACACTGATTTTTTGATTGAGGAAAAGCGCAATTAACCGCAAAAGCAACCGCCTGCAACTGTAAATTCTCTCCAGCTGGATTTACTGTCCAAATGTAAGCACTAGCAGCATCTAGATGGCTTACCATGATTTGCGTGCAACGGTTGAGGATGTCAGGCAAATTACCACCTTGCCCTAAAGTGATGCCAATTTCGGCGCTAAAAGCTGAGAGGCGCGATCGCTCCAATAACATCCCCTCAGCTTGTTTCCTCGCTGTCACATCCCGTAAATAAATTACTAAACCATCATCATAAGGGCAAGCTCTCACCTCTAACCAAATCCCCAAAGGTAAGTAAAACTCTTCAAAATGAGCAGTAACATTTTGAGATACTACCCTCTGGCATTCTGTAAATAAATTTGAATCGCCTACCCCTGGAAACTCATGCCAAAAATTCTTACCCACCAACTCTTCTTGAGTATTGAAAAAAATCTGTTTAGCTCGTGAGTTTAAATGAGTAATTTGCCACTGGTTATCCAAGGCAATAACAGCATCAGTAATGCTTTCAAATATTTTGGCTACATCCCAAGGTGCTTGTGACGGCATTGATTTAACCTTTATTAATTGATGACCTTGGAGGCATAGTTGATTACGTAACTCCAGTTTACCTATAACCTGACGGCCTAAAGCTTGAAAAGCTTGATAAACTTGCCAAGAAATTTCTCGCGGTACATAATCCATTACAGATAAAGTACCCAAAATTACCCCTTGAGTTGTCATCAAGGGAACAGCTGCATAAAATCTTATTTTCGGATTTAGCTGTACGGCTCGATGCAGAGCAAACCTTCGATCGGTCAAGGTATCTTGGATTACTACTAAGTCAGCTTGACTGGTGGCAAAAGTGCAAAAATCTTCACATTGTTGGGCTTCATTTGTACTTAAACCAAATTTTGATTTAAGTAACAATTTTTTCCCCTTAAGCAACCGAATCACAGCAATTGGAGTTTGGCAAATATAAGCTCCTAGACTAGCCAGGTCGTCGAAATCAGCCTCAGAATTACTATCAGTTTGACACTGGCTCAAATAGTAGAGTTTCAGTGCTGTCTGACTCCCTGACAATGCTTTCATCTTTTCCGCCCCCTTTTTTTAAGTATAAAAATTAACATATTCTCTGTTTAGTACGGTAAGAGTTCGATCGAGTCCCATTAAAGAGTTTTTCTTTTTACTTACCTGGGTCATTTCCTGGGTGCATTTTTTATATTTCCTTTACCCAAGATTCTCTAAAGGTTTTAATTCAGACATATTTTTAAATAATTTTTTCTCCCACACTCTACTGTTAGCTCTAGGGGGAAACTTTAGCTAATCTCCCAATTTGGACATTTCCTCCTTTGTTCAAATTAACTAAATCTCCTGATTTATTTAAGATGCCCATTGAGAAGCCTAATAACATCTTTTGGTTCTTAAAATTATTTTAATAAGTCTCTCTATATAATTTAAATTAAATTTAATCTTTCTTTAGTTGAATTCACAAAAATTTATACTTGTTTTCGCTTAATTATCTCTAGTGTAGTTTACTTAAATAATCAACTACAATTGTATATAAAATAATGCTAAGGTGTGCTTGGGAAACAAGTTAAAGTTGTGGTGTAACCATCAACTCGAAGACGGGAGATAGAGGGTATGTCTTCAAATTCAGGTCATAG
Source organism: Floridaenema fluviatile BLCC-F154 (assembly GCF_041929135.1). Taxonomy (NCBI): domain Bacteria; kingdom Bacillati; phylum Cyanobacteriota; class Cyanophyceae; order Aerosakkonematales; family Aerosakkonemataceae; genus Floridanema; species Floridanema fluviatile. The sequence continues at coordinate 126,144 of NZ_JBHFNS010000077.1, forward strand.
TTCAACAGTGCTGACGGTGGATGATAGCGTCGTCATGCAAGAAATGATTAAAAGAGCTTTAGGGCGAGATTATCGGGTAATAGTAGCTAGTAATGCGGTTGATGCTTTAGCATTGATCTACCATGAAAAGATATCCGTATTATTACTGGATGTCTCAATGCCTGGAATCGATGGTTTAGAATTTTGCCGAACAGTACGTAATTTACCGCAATTCCGCGATTTACCAATAATTATGTTGACGGCAAGAGACAAACTTTTCGATAAAGTACAAGGACGTTTGGCGGGTGCTACGGAATATTTAACTAAACCGTTTGATGCTCATCAACTACAACAGGTAGTGGAAAAGTTTGTCAATGAAAATTTAGCAGCAGAACTACCCGGAGAGGCTTAATTGAGTTATTTTGTCAGCCAATTTTGGCGTTGCTGGAATTAAAATAAATAAACAAAAAACTTTTTTGTAAATACTCTTCCTTTAAGGTAAAATTCATTGACGATCGCCCTGGATTATGGCTAAGGTAATTCTTACCTAACTCTGCTATTTTTGCTGAAGAAATTCTCGAATAGCCCGTAATCCTGAATCATTAGGAAGTGAGGTAGAATGTACTTGTTTTAGCCAGTTAGCTGCTTCCCAAAGTTCCATTTTGTGATGCTTACATAGATAGGCAATACAAACAGTTGGGGAACGCTCGATTCCGGCTAAACAATGGACAAAGACGGGGGGATTTTTTTCAATATTTTGGTGAACAATGTTTACGGCTTCAGTTAACTGTTCTGCGGTTAATTTAGTGGTGTAATGTCGATCGGGCAAAACCAGACGGAAACATTGAAAATTTTGGCTAATTTCCTCTGGTAAAATTCCTTCTTCTTCGCTACAAAGGGAAAGCACAGTTTTAATATCAGCTTTCAGCAGTTGTGCTTCGTCACCGGGTTGAGGTAATCTCCCAATTGCTAATTTCCGCGGAATTACCCAATCTATACGAAACAGATTTGTCGGCAGAGATTTTGGTTCTATTCCTAATAGCTTTTTTACTTGGTTAAGCATTGATTGATTATCCTAAAATTTATTTCACAAATAAGTTAAAAACCCTTCGGGAACCAATTTTAGTTTTCCTGACCTAAACTTTTCAATTTCTACCCAAAGGGCAGTTTTTTGGCGTTTCTTTTCATTGAAATTTATACTTTCTAACTGATAAAATTTAGGATCTACAAAGTCGCATTCATAGACGAATAAAATTTCGTGACCCTGCTTACCATTAAAAGTAAAAAGGCTTTCCAGACAGTCCAAATACTTGATGTTAGTTAATTCTGCCTGGATTTCTTCGTAAAATTCCCGCTTTAAGGCTTCGCAGCTAGTTTCGCCAAATTCGACTCCACCACCCAGCGCCCGGTAAAAAATTTCTTGTTTTTCAGGGTCAAAACCTTGGGCGAGAAAAATCCGATCGCTCTCATCCCGAATTATCCCCAAAGCTATGACCCTAATTTCACCCTCTCTGAGCATAAATTTAGTTGGTTAATTAGTTATCGTAAACGCTAGCTTCCCTTTGTCTAGTAACAGGCCAATCTTTATTTTCGCCACCAATAATTAATTTTTCAATGGTGACATATTCCTTACTTAACTGTTGGAAAGCATTGATTAAAATATCCAGAGCGATCGCATCACTAGTACCCAAATCAAACCAGCAACGCGCCCAAGTTCCCTGGTATTCTATCTCACTCATATTGTGCATCAAAGCCATGAAACTTTCATCAGCTGCATCTTGGTCATAATCCATGTAACTGATATCTATCCCAGTATCTTGAACTTGCAGATTTTCGGCATTAAAACCGCCCAATTTTCCCAACAAAAACCAAGAATCAAACAATTCTTCAACGTACTGTTTTTCCGCCGGACTAGGAACAGTAGAGAACTGTAACCAAATCCATAAATCAAAAGGATCGAACTCCCGAAATTCTATTTGCATTGCTTCAATCTCAACTAATCTAATTTAGGTAATTGACTCAAACTTGGCCCCCATTTTCCCTCTATTGCTCTGACCTGATTTCGCATGGCGCTACAATTACGTTTGTTTTGTTCATTGCGATCGATCGAGTTTTGACTTTTGCACTGTTCGCGAACAATTTGCGCCACCATTTCTTTAGGTAAATTTTCCGAGTTCGCCAAAGCTAGCTGAAAATGTTTTTGTGCTTCTTGGTCTTGTTTGGCATCAACTAAAATTTGTGCCTTTAAATAGTGTAACTCTGGATTGTTGGGAGTTTCTTGCAAAGCGCGATCGACATATTCCTCCGCTTGCTGATATTTTTTCAAATCCCGACTACCCACTGCAATTCCTCGATAAGCTAAATAACTTGGAGCCCCTTTTTCCAAACGTTTAATTGCCAATTCAGGATTAGCAAAAGGTAAATTTACCGAAATTAGTAAATCCAACCAACCTTTCAGCAAATTAAACTCAGGATCTTCCGGCGCGATCTTTTCCGCCTCATCTAAACTGCGGTACACCTCCTGTAATTTACCTAAAGCTTGCGTCGCCCCATTCAGCGTTCCCTTCTCTGTAATTACCGCAGCTGCGTCCAAACCATGACCAACAGCTACATAAAGATTACCACGTAAAGGATCGGTCGCTTTCAGCTTTTCCGCAGTTTCACGGGTTTTGCTGGCGTAAGTCTTAAAAGAGTCCAACAAAGCTTGATTTTTCTTATCACTTTGCCAGTCAGTGTAGACCATAGAAGCTTTCATGGCGTAAATTAGCGGTTCATCAGGTTCTTGGGCTGCTGCTTCCGGCAAATAAATTTCTGTTGCAGCTTTGTAATCTCCCTCGCGAAACACCGCGTTAAAAGCAGCTGCGGTTTTCTCCCCAATCGGTTTTGGGTTATTGACGCGAAATGGATCTCCAGCAATAGCCAAATTCACCGATAAGCTGAGCGTCATTACCAGCGAACCGATCAGCGATCGACACTTCCAAGATGATAACCCACTCACAGAAAAAATTCTCTTTCCAGCAAAAAACATCTCTCTCATTACCTCATTTCTTCTAAATCATTATTGTGAATGATGCCAAAGCCAAGACGCAAAGATAAATCATCCTGTTCCTGCCAGTGGGCAAGGGGGCAAGGGGGCAGAGGTGCAGAGGTGCAGGGGGGCAGAGAAAAAGAATAAATTTTCCATCTCCCCATCTCCCTATCTCCCTATCTCCCCATCTCCCCATCTCCCCATCTCCCCAATCCCCAGCCCCCCTTATGCCACAATGATGACAGAATGGTTCATACTTTTTACTGAATGCTCTATCTTCGAGAACTTAGTTATCACCCGGCAGCTACCCCAACACCGATTTTAAAATCGATTAACCTGGAATTAGCACCGCAGCAAATGGGGTTAGTGATTGGGCCTAGTGGTTCTGGTAAAAGTACCTTACTAGAAGTGTTAGCTGGGTTAAGTGAAAACACTTCAGGCAGGGTGTTGTGGCGAGATCAGGAATTGACTCCTGAACATTTACAGCAATTAGCTGGGTTAGTGTTTCAATTTCCCGAACGTTATTTCTGTGGTGGTACGATTTTGGAAGAATTGCGCTTGGGACATCCAGAATTAGGAGCCCAGCGAGTTCAGGAAGCATTGACAGAAGTGGGATTAGCTCATTTATCATTAGGAACTTCCCCACATTCTTTAAGTGGTGGACAACAGCGACGCTTAGCTTTAGCGGTGCAATTAATTCGTCAGCCACATTTATTATTGTTGGATGAACCGACTGCTGGGTTAGATTGGTCGATGCGTCGTCAATTGGTGAGTTTATTAGCAAAACTAAAGAATCATTTAAGTTTATTTGTGGTTACTCACGATGCGGGAGATTTGTTAACAATAGCCGATCGCTGTTGGACATTAAATCACGGCGAATTAATCCCTGTCGATCCAGCTACACTGAGAAATGGAAACTCCAAAAGCAGGAGTGCCGAAGAACAAGGGGGAACAATTTCTGTTAAGTAGAAAATGAATAATTCAATAGAAATGCCACAGTTACCGGAAATGTTGGAACTCTGGCAGCAAACCTTAAATTGGCAACCAAGTAGTAAAGAATTAAGCCAATTTCAATTACTTTATGAGTTAATTTGTCAGGGAAATCGGCAACTAAATTTAACGCGAATTACTGAACCGACAGAGTTTTGGGAAAAACATCTTTGGGATTCTTTGCGGGGAATTTCCCGATTTTTAGGTAAAACAGAACTTCCCGATTTCAAAGTAATTGATATTGGCACTGGTGCGGGTTTTCCGGGTGTACCCATTGCCATTACTCAACCAAATTGGCAAGTAACTTTGCTCGATTCAACTAGGAAAAAATTGACTTTTTTAGATAGTTTAATCTCAGAATTAGAACTTAAAAATGCTACCACTTTAACAGGTCGAGCAGAAGAATTGAGCAAACAATTTCAATATCGAGAAGTTTACGATCTTGCTTTAATTCGTGCGGTTGGATCGCCTGTAGTCTGTGCGGCTTATGCTTTACCATTTCTCAAAGTTGGCGGGTTGGCAATTCTGTATCGTGGTAATTGGACTGAAGAAGAAGCGGTAGATTTGCGATCGACTTTAAACAGCTTGGGAGGTGCGATCGAACTAATCGATCCTTTCACCACCCCAATTAGTAACAGCATCCGTCATTGTTTACATTTACGAAAACTCGCAGTCGATAAACCAGGTAAAAAGGTCAAACTTAAATCTAAATAATAACTTAAGTTGCTAATTATAAGTCTGGCTCCTTCTTATATTAGCCCCCCTTATTAAGATTGGTAGGGTGCGTCAGACTGTAAAATTTGTGCAAGTCACAGGAATTTTTAGTTCTGACGCACCCTACGGATGATAACTAGCAACTTGCATTATTTATTAAGTCTGGCTCCTTCTTATATTAGCCCCCCTTATTAAGGGGGGTTGGGGGGATCTAAACCTAGTAATCACAACATTAGATCCCCCCTAGCCCCCCTTAATAAGGGGGGAACTAATAATCGCCTTTTTCGAGACTTTTAGTTCTCAAAGGCTCTACCTGTAGAATCTTTTTGATAATGAGAACATTGACGAACGCCTTTGGCTACATCTGCCAGCAGTTCATCCGCCAAATCTAAAAGCTTTGCAATTCGTACATCGGCAAGCTCATAATACATAAATCGCCCTTGCTGTTCGCGGACAACTAAATCGCAACAACGCAAGCAACTGAGATGATTAGAAACGTTAGATTGGCTTAACCCTGTCTGCTGAACGATTTCGCTCACCGTTAATGGACCCTGCCGCAGCGTATTCAGGATCGACAAACGAGAAGGATCGGAAAATCCGCGAAAGAGTTTCGCTTTTAAATCTGCTGTTTGTGTGCAGGTAGTCATTTGTTTATGGGCGCGTCTTAGACCATTAAAAATTAGTAATGGCTGATACGTTCATAACATATCATTGATTGCTAATATATTTTATATCATTACTTGCTGATACGTTTGACAAAAGCACGTTTTTGAAGGGCTACTAAGATGAACTCAGCTTCAGCACTGAAAACTTTACAGGCACAAATTGGTGGAATGGACTGTGGTAGTTGTGCCAAGACGATCGAACTGACTTTGCAAAAACTTCCGGGAATCGCTGAAGCTAAAGTTAGTTTTCCTACAGAACGGCTGAGTGTGGCTTACGACGCACAGCAGGTGAATGAGTCCGCGATTCGCGATCGCATCACAGCCTTGGGTTATACCTTTAAAACAATTCCAAATCAAACCACTACAGTCGAGCTAGATAAAACAGCGAATTCATCTGTTGTTACCAGCGTTTCCCCAGAGAACTTAGCAGATCAAAAGTCAGATCCGGGTGGATGGCAATTTTGGTTGAAAACTCGCCGGGGACAAGTAGTTGTTTTAAGTGGCATTGGGCTAATACTGGGGTTAATTGCCGAAAAATTATTGTCATTGCCTTTGATTGCTCAGGGATTTTATGCGATTAGTTTGGTTGTAGCGATCGCACCTATTCTCAGATCGGCTTGGATTGCGCTTAAATTGCGTCGTGCTGATATGAACCTGCTGATGACTTTAGCAGCGATCGGAGCAGCAATTCTAAATCAGTGGTTTCAGGGCGCACTAGTGATTTTTCTATTTGCGCTGGGAACAACGTTGCAAAATTTTACCCTTGGTCGGACTCGGAACGCAATTCGAGATTTAATGGATTTAACTCCTGCAACCACAACAGTTAGGCGAAATGGGCAAGAAATTGCCGTTCCGGTGGAAAATATCCAAGTTGGCGAGGTTTTGACGATTCGCCCCGGTCAGAGGATCGCTCTTGATGGTATTGTTTTGTCTGGTGCGAGTGCGATCGATCAATCTCCAATTACCGGAGAATCTCTCCCAGAAAACAAGGAAAAAGGCGATCGAGTATTTGCAGGAACCTTAAACCAAAGCGGATTTTTAGAAGTTGAAGTCACGCATACAGCTAAAGATACAACCGTTGCTCGAATTGTGCATTTAGTTGAAGAAGCGCAAGAAAGCCGTGCGCCGATTCAGCAATGGGTCGATCGCTTCTCTGCTATTTATACCCCGATCGTCTTAATTATTGCCGCTGGCATTACCCTAATTCCTCCAATCTTGTTTTCCCAACCGTTTCAACCTTGGTTTTACAAAGCTTTGGTATTGCTTGTGATTGCTTGCCCTTGCGCCTTAGTGATTGCCACTCCGGTTTCATTGATTAGTGCGATCGGAGCCGCTACTCGTCAAGGAGTATTATTTAAAGGTGGGAATGCCTTGGAAACTGCCGGAAGGCTGACAACTCTGGCTTTTGACAAGACTGGCACGATTACCCAAGCATTGCCAGTGGTGCAAAAGGTACATAATCTGGGTTTAATGAGTGACAAAATGATGTTAATGATTGCCGCTTCCTTAGAACAGCAGTCAGAACATCCTTTAGCAAAAGCGATCGTAACTGAAGCAAAGGCTCAAGGATTAGATTTAGAAAATCCAGAATCCTTTACCTCTGTTCCTGGTAAGGGAATTTTGGCAAAATTTGGGCCATCTGTCTACTATGTTGGCAATCGTCGCTTATTCGAGGAACAAAATATTGAGCTTTCAAAAACTGCGGAATTGCTGTTAGCTGAAATTGAATCTTTTGGGCAAACTCCTGTTTTAATAGGAACAGAGCAAGGATTACTAGGAGCGATCGCTTTAGCTGATGGGATACGTCTTGAATCACAAGAAGCAGTACACCTTCTAAAACGTATTGGACTTAAAAGGTTGGTGATATTGACAGGCGATCGATTAGCAGTAGTAAGACAAATTGCTCGACAGGTTGGAATTGAGGAATATCAAGCAGAATTACTCCCGGAAGATAAATTAGAAGTTATTTATCAGCTGCGTCGTTCTGGTGTTGTCGGCATGGTTGGAGATGGTATAAATGATACTCCTGCTTTAGCTGCCGCTGATGTCAGTTTTGCGGTAGGTAAGATTGATGTAGCTTTGGAAGCTGCTGACGTTGTACTGGTAGGAAATGACTTAAGACGTTTAGGATATGCGATTCAATTGAGTCGTCGAACTTTATCGGTGATTCAACAAAGTATTGCAGTTGCTTTGGTTTTAAATGCTACTTTTGTAATTCTAGGTGTTTTGGGTGTAATTGGATTACCGATCGCAGTTTTTGAAGATATGGGATCTTCGTTATTAGTAACACTAAATGCTATGCGCTTGTTCAATACCAAAATCTCTGAAACTTAGGCAGACTCGATCGGTTCGTTGTGAGCACTTCAGTGCGCTTCTTTCGCAGAAAACGACTAAAGTCGCTACTACAAACTGTATACGACTGAAGTCGTCACTACGAACCTAATGATTAAGCTGAGGCGGCAAAACGTTTGTTAATTTCATCCCAATTGAGGGTATTCCACCAAGCATCTAAATAGTCAGCACGACGATTTTGGTATTTTAAATAATAGGCGTGTTCCCAAACATCGTTACCCATAATCGGATATTTTCCTTCCATTAATGGACTGTCTTGATTAGCAGTACTCATTACGCCTACTTTACCATCGGGATTGCGAACTAACCAAACCCAACCACTACCAAAACGTCTAGTACCAGATTGATTAAATAATCGTTTGAACTCAGCAAAATTACCAAAAGCGGTGTTAATAGCAGTAGCAATTTCACCTGTAGGTTCTCCACCACCATTTGGGGTCATGATTTCCCAAAACATACTATGGTTATAATGTCCTCCCCCATTGTTGCGAACAGTAGTGCGAATATCTTGGGGTACATTGTCCATATTTCGCAGTAATTGTTCGACAGTTTGACCTTTTAAGTTAGGATATTTAGCGATCGCATCATTCAAGTTTTTCACATAAGCTGCATGATGTCGATCGTGGTGAATTTGCATCGTTCGCGCATCAATATGCGGTTCTAACGCATCATAGCTATATGGTAAAGGTGGGAGTTTAAAAAACCCTGTGTTTTGTGCTACATTCGTCTCACTTTCTGTGGTAGTAATATTATCTCCAGATGCTTGACAAGCACCCAAAGTTACTGCACCAATAGTACTGCCAGCTAAAACTAAAAAATTGCGACGGTTGAGAATCATAACTACTCCCAAATCTTTCACTTTCTCAGTTTAAACGCATTTTAAACATCTTTATTGTTGCGAAAGGCGTTTAACTTCTTCTCCACCTAATAACTGATGTGCTTCTTCTAACAAAGCGGGAATTCGATCGGCATGAGGACTATTGATTAAACATTGACGCAAGTCGAATTGTTTAACTCGATCGGCTTTATTTCCAGGGAACCAATGACTAGCATTTCCTAATAAGTTATAGCGCATTTTGGCATAATCATACATATCGTAAGCTAGCGCCAAATTCCGCAACCATAAAATTACCGGAATGTTAATATTTCCCGGTGTTTCTTCCTGATAAGGTAAACCAATGTGCCAAGTTTTTACCCAATTTTCCCCTAAAACTTTCATTGCTTCTGTTTCCAATCTGGCTAAAATTGGCGGTAAAATCTCATCAGCTTGATCTAGCAAAGGTAAGGTTTTTAAATGTTCGTCAAAATCTGTTGGTTTAGCCGCACCTAAGCTTAAAGTATGTACTTGGGAATGATTTAAGCAGAACAAATCATTAAACACCATTGGGCTGAGAGGATAGCATAAGTCTACTAATTTTGGGGGCGGGTTGTAAAGTTTTCCGCCTTTGTCGGAAGGGCTAATAATAAATACGCCCATGTCATGTTTTGTCGCTGCTTCTATGGCTGACCAATTAGTTTGATTGATATAATACCAATGTAAATTGACGTAATCGAATTGATTTGTTTCTATGGCTTGAGTAATAATATTTGTTGAGCCATGAGTAGAAAAACCAATAAACCTGATTCTGCCTTGTTTTTGGAGTTTTTGCGCTACTTCTAAGCATCCACCGGGACGAACTGTGTAATCTAGTAATTCGGCGTTATTAATACCATGTATTCCCAATAAATCGACATATTCTAAGCGCAAATTACCGAGAGATTTTTCAAAGGTTTTGGCAAATTCTTGCGGGTCGGCATTCGGGGAAATTTTGGTTTGGACAATGATTTTATCGCGAGGAAATTTGGGTAAAATTCTGCCTAATTGTAATTCGGAGGTGCCATAACCTCTGGCGGTTTCAATGTGGTTAATTCCTAGTTCGATCGATCGCCGAATTGTTGCTTCTAAATTCCTTTGTTTATGCCAAGGAATGCGCCACCCTGGAACATCATGCCATTTATATTGATATCTCATTCCGCCACAAGAAAACAGGGGAATAGAAATATTTGTCCGTCCAAAGCGTCGATACTGCATTGTTCGTTAACTCACTACTCTGGGATTTATTTTCAATAATTTAGCAAAATTTCATGGGTGAAATGACTACTGTTGAACAATTTGGCGCAACTGGGAAGATTCTTCTAAGGTTTTTTCTACCCCTTGTAGTTCAAGATCTTTGATGTAGTTGATTTTAATTTCTTCCAGCATATCTATTAGGAGATTTTCGATTTCTTCAAGATTGGGTTGTTTCTGCAATTCTTCTGCTAGGGAGTTGGCAAAGTTGGTGATTAATTCAGAAGTGAGTTTGGCTATTTCAGGATCTTCTAGGGCGGCTTTGATGGTTTTGTAACTGCTTTGGGAGATGTCTTTCGCTAAGTTGTCTGCTAGTTGATTGGGTAATCTATTAACACCAGGAATGTTGTTTAGTTGTTGGTAAATCGGGGATTGATTGAGGGCGCTTTTAATCAGATATTGCAGTAATGCTTCGACTTCTATGCGAACTTGGGGAAGTACATCGTAGATGCTGAGGTAAATTAATCGGGATGCGATCGCTCTCAATTCATTAGTATTATTAATATCAATATAAGGACGGCGACTTTCAGAATTAAACATCCAATTCGCTACATCACCTCGATGAATTGCATTTTGCATTCCATCAATCATTCTTACTCCGACAACCTCGGTAATTTCTTGGGCAAAATTAGTGACAAAATCTCGGTTAATTTGGTTTCGGAATGGTTTTAAATCAACCAACTCTGCTTGATTGAGGCGAATTAATACGGGAATTACTCTTAACCATCGCCAAAAAGGTAAAAGTAAAAATATGTCATACCAACGTCGCAACATGGCTTCTAACCAAGTTAAATTTGGATTACTGCGACTAATAGCAAAAGTTCGGATTAGGTAATCGAGGGCGAACAAAATAATAAAGGGTAGGTCAAGTTTCCAGAATCGATCGATAAATTTACTATTAGTATCGATATGACGATAATAGTTCGTTTCAATCAAGGGACGAATCGCAGAATTAAAAAAGCTAATTTCTGATGACCAACCCACTTGGGAAAAATATGCGGAACTCCAAAAAGTATTAAAAGCTTGATGGGCAGAATTTTGCTCCAGGCGATCGCGAATCAGGTTTTTAATCTTTTCCAACAAACCGCTTTTATTTGCGATCGTAAATGGATTATCTTCAATCATTTGATTACTCAACAAACGCAAGTCTGCCAAAACTGCTTCTACTTCCGGTGACTGCAAAGTATCCGCTGCTACATAAGCTTCCAATTCATCGACTCGCTTTAGATATTGCTGGGTATCCCGATGCGGTTCAATGCCCTTTACTTGGTCATAAAATTTAGTGACATCGGGAAAGTGATGCCAGTAAAAGTCCCGCCAAGGAATATAACTCAGGTCAAAGAAAACTAAAAGCAAGTTGGCTAAGGCGATAATGGCAAGGATACGTTGTAGCCACAGGAAACGACGCGGGGATTTTTTGAGAGTATAAGTTGAAGTCATTAGATTTTAGATTTTAGATTTTAGATTGAAATCCTTCTGATATTGTCTAATTGTAGAGACGAGTTTAGCAGACAATCTTTCGACAAAATCCCCCTCTAGCGTACAATACTGATGCAAAAGAACAGGATATTACGCTTTTTAAGTCCGATCTTGCCTACAATGAGTATTTAGACGGGAACTAATTGAGGCCGCTTCTGTGCAAAGATTAACAAAGTCGTTATTTATTTAAGCTGTCATTGGGTTAACTGCTAACCTGTGATTGCTTCATTATCTAAAAATCATGGTGAAGGTGCCTCAAAAGGAAACACAGGAGTTTATGAAAATTGGCGATCGCATCCGGGTTAAACAGTCAGTCATTGTTTACCATCATCCTGAACATCGTGGTCAACCCTTTGATATTAAGGGTTTGGAAGGAGAAATTGTCGCGATCATACATGAGTGGCAAGGTAGACCTGTGAGTGCTAACCTTCCTGTACAGGTCAAATTTAGTAAAAAATTCAAAGCTCATTTTCGCGACAATGAGGTAGAACTAGTAGAATAATCCAGCGTGGCAGAAATTATTCAGCAGTTGAAAATGGGAAAAAAGTGAACAGAAAAACCTTCTTCCCTTCTGCCTTCTGCCTTCTGCCGTCTGCCTTCTGGCACTAGCGGCGACCTCTGAGAAACCAACTAAAAATACACAGTTCACTTCGCATTTGTTTTAACTCTTGTCGGTGGCGCTCAGCTGTCATGTAATACCATTGGCAGTGGCGCTCAAATTCTTCTCGATACTGCACTTCCCGATAAAATTCTCCGCTTACCTGTTGAACGGCAAACACTTCGTCTGCTGGTGGAGGCGGAGTAGGAATAATGCGTCTTAATTCTTCTGACATAATCTTTGGGTGCTTGGGTGCTAAAGTTCTGCCAATCTAAAATCTAAAATTGCTACAGCCAACCGCGGAGTCGGTAAATTACAATGCCGATGTACTCTTTTAAAGCACGAGTGCTATTGGCTAATCTTCCTGCATCCGGGAGGAATTCTAACACTGCTCCTTGCCAAGTGTTTTGGTTTGGGTCTTGTTCTATAGTAATAAAATCAGTGGGAGCAGGAATAGCATCTATTCCTTGACGCTTAAAAATTGCTAGCGATCGCGGTGTATGAAGTGCCGAAGTAACTAATAAAACCCGCCGTTCTATGCCTTGGGAATCGAGAATTTTGCGGACATTAACCGCGTTTTCATAAGTGTTTAAAGAAGTCGGATCTTGGAGAATTGCTGATTGGGGAACTCCCATAGTTTCCACAAGTTCTGCCATATCTTGAGATTCCGAAGCACCTGTATTTTTCCAATTAATGCGTCCGCCACTTAAGATAACTTTTGCGGCTTTGCCTTCTCGATATAATTTTGCGCCGTAGAGGATGCGATCGCCTTCTTCGCTAATTTCCACCCAAGGACGAGGCGGCACTTTTGGGACAACACTGCCGCCTAAAATCACAATAGCCGCAGCATTTGGCAATTCACCTTCAGGAATATTTTGCCATTCCAAAGAGCGCATCAAGGCACTAGAAACCCAAGCATTACTGAATAAAAATAGGATAATCAACGCCAGAGAAATTAACCCTGCTGCCCATTTTGGTTGCCGCCAAATCATAATAAAAGCGGCAATCAGCAACAGGCAAGATAATCCTAAAGGATAAATGAAAATTGGTAGTAATTTAGAGAGAAATAAGAACATTTTTCCTTAAATTTTAACGACGTTTTTTCGGAGGACGGCGCGGATTTTTCCAGAAAAACCAACTTTTTTGAGGTTGACGGCGATAACGTTTTGGTCGCCGTTTTTTAAATTTATTTTCCTTTTTATTTTTCTCCTTTTCCTCTTCAGTTCCGGTTAATTCGGGAGGAATTTTTTGGGGATCGGGTAACTCTTGGCTTTGCCATCCAGTAATTATCCATCCCGTAGCTATTCCCGCTACAAATGCTAAACCGAAACTCCAAAGAAAACCTTTTCCCAGTAACAAGAAAGCCACCAAGAAAAGTAAACTAACTGTAAGTGCAGATATAGCAGTTTTATTCAGTTGCGAACTCCTTGGAGTGGTTTCCTAAAAAAAGCCTCCAAATTAAGGGAAAAGTTTTAAACGTACCTTTCCCTTTCAGCATTTCCTTAATTTAATTGTGCCGTTAAATCTTGGGTAGTATCCAAAGTCTTCACAAAAACTTTTTCTTCTTCTGTGAAACTTTCCGCATTAGCTAATTGACTGGTTAACAGGTTAGCAGTAGCATCAGAGATGTCGCTTGTGCGGGAGTTCAGGCGATCGCGCAAAACTGCTTCCGGCGCAGTGCAGTGTAAAATTTGTAAAGGTAAGTGATTTTTTGTTGCGGCTGTGATTACTGGTTGGCGGAGAGATTGGCGATCGTACTTAGCATCCAAAATCACCGAATGACCCACCGAAGCCAGCAAAATTCCTAACTCCAACAACCTAGAATAAGTTCTTTCCGTCATTTCAGGAGTATATAAATCTTCCCCTCCCTTTTCCGACAAAGATACACCAGCCAAATGCTTTCTTACCGCATCAGAACGAATATGAATAGCATTATTTTGTCGAGCAATTTTTTTCGCAACAGTACTCTTTCCAGAACCCGAAACACCCGACATCATAATTAAACTTCCCTGCCCTAATTTAGTGCAGTCACAAGCCATTTTATAATATTGAGTAGCTGCAAATTTAGCTTGCTCTTTATCAGCATCAGGAATACTCGGATCGTCCAACAGAAAAGAAGTAATTTTTGCTCTCACATAAGCCTGACGACTCACATATAAAGGCAAAACTTGTAAACCTTCCCAATCACCACTTTCTTCTAAGTAAGTGTTTAAATAAGCATTAGCTAAATCGCGATGACCTCCCACGAAAAAATTCATTACCCCATAAGCCACATCATACATTACATCAACAAACCGGAACGGTTCATTAAACTCAATGCAATCAAACAAAAGAATTTTGCCATCCCAAAGACAAATATTTCCTAAATGTAAATCTCCGTGACATTCCCGAATCTTCCGGTTTTTGATTCTACTAGTTAAAACCTCTTGTTTTGTAGCAAAGAAATTATCAGTAAACTCCTTAGTCGCATCAAATTGCTCTTGAGTTTGCGCCAACCCAATATACTTAGCAGTTTGGGCATAATTTTCATCAAAAGCCTGACGAACTTGAGCAACTTCTCCAAAAGAAAGAATATAATCATTAGTTGGACATTTACTGTGGAATTGTGCCACTAACCTCCCCAAATCTTCCACCATTTCTTCTGTCAATTTACCCTGTTGAAACAGATTAATCAACAGATTATCTTGGGGAAACTGACACATTTTCAAAGCATATTCAACAGCTTCACCACTTCCCGCCAACTCAAACTTATTATCTCCTTGAGTAATCGGTAAAACTTGCAAATAAATCTCCGCAGCGCCACGTTTATTCATTTCTAATTCTTGGCGGCAAAAATGCTCTCGTAATTCCAAAGTAGAATAATCTAAAAAGCCAAAATTCACTGCTTTTTTCAGTTTATAAGCGTAATCTCCAGTCAATAAAACAAAAGAAACATGAGTTTGAATTAACTTAATGGGTTCTTTTACTGGATGAGGATAAAATCCAGGTTTTAACATTTCTTGAATTACCGGAGGCAAGTTAGTTTCACTCATTTTTTACCTACAAATTACAAATTACAAACAGAAAAAAACCAGGGTATAGAACCCTGGTCTAGTAAACAAATCATACCTTTATTTGAGCAAAATTTACTCAGCAGCTGATTCTGTTTCCTCTGTTGTTGCACCTTGAAGTCGCAGCACACTAGCAACTACTTGATCGGGATCTCCAACTACTTGAACGCCTGCGGGTAAAGGTATTTCCCGAATATGCAACGCATCGCCAACATCCAAACCAGAAACATCAATTTCAATGGCATCAGGAATTTTGTCAGGAGGACATTGTACTGTCACTTCGTTCATTACCGGATCTAACATTCCACCACTTAGTTTTACACCTACTGCTTCACCAACAAAATGCAGAGGTACTTCTACTTCTAGACTCTTTTGTGACGCTACAGCAAAAAAGCTGAGGTGATAAATAAAACCTTTTGCCGGATGAGTTTGCACTTCCCGCAGTAGAGTTTTACCACTCCAAGAAGCATCAGGGATGTTCAAATTAATCAGCGTGTTATTTAGAGAGGCTTTTTTGACTAATGTTTCCGCTACTTTAGCGTTCATTGTCAAAGCAACTGATTCAGTGCCATCATGACCGTATAAAACGGCGGGAATTAAACCATTGCGACGCAGAGTATTAGGTTTAGATTCTGCTGTACGCTTTTGACATTCAACTGTGAGTTCCATTTTCCGATTTTAGAGTTTAATTTGAGATTTTTCGAGGTTAGGTTAGGTTGGCAATTTGTTTATTTGCCAATGTTGATTCTGGGAAAATCCATATCTAATTGAAGAAATTTAGAGATGAGATTTTCAGACAGATACAGGTGTGCCGTCGGGATGCAATAATGCTCTTTTGGGGCCGTGAATTGGATCTTCGACGATGATGGTTTGGTCGCGACTTGCGCCTAAAGAGACGATCGCGATCGGCACTTTCATCAATTCCGCGAGGAATTTCAGATAGTCCAAAGCTTTGCTAGGTAAGTCTTCTAGAGTGCGACAGTCTGCCGTTGATTGTTTCCAACCTGGTAAAGTTTCATAGATTGGGCGACAATTGGCAAAAATACGAGAACTGCTAGGAAAATCCTCGCAGCGTTGACCATCTATTTCGTAAGCAACACAAACTTTAATTTCGTCGAGTTCGTCGAGAACGTCGAGTTTGGTAATCGCCAGACAGTCAATGCCATTAATTCGCACCGCATAGCGACCAATTACAGCATCAAACCAACCACAACGGCGTTTCCGTCCGGTGGTGGTGCCGAATTCTGCACCGCGATCGCAGAGCAACTCTCCTAGTGTACCGCCTAATTCGGTAGGAAAAGGCCCTTCGCCGACTCTGGTGGTGTAAGCTTTGGATACGCCGATCACGCGATCGATCATTGTCGGCCCAACACCCGCCCCCACGCAAGCCCCACCAGCCACCGGATTAGAAGAGGTAACGTAAGGATAAGTACCGTGATCCAAATCTAAAAGCGTACCTTGCGCTCCTTCAAATAGGATATTGCGCTTGTGCTGCACTGCATCGTAAATTTTTAAAGAGCAATCGACTACATGAGGTCGCAAACGCTCCGCATAGCCTAAATACTCCTCTATTACCGCTTCCGGGTCAAGAGGCGGCAAATTGTATAGTTTTTCCAGAATCGCGTTTTTGTAATTAATTGTCCAGTGCAACTGTTCGCGCAGCACCTCTGGATCGATCAAGTCTAAAATACGGATACCAGTTCGCTCGGACTTATCGGCATAAGTAGGGCCAATTCCCCGAC
This sequence comes from Floridaenema fluviatile BLCC-F154, assembly GCF_041929135.1. NCBI lineage: Bacteria > Bacillati > Cyanobacteriota > Cyanophyceae > Aerosakkonematales > Aerosakkonemataceae > Floridanema > Floridanema fluviatile. The sequence goes on from NZ_JBHFNS010000077.1 coordinate 142,848, forward strand.
CTGTAGTACCAATTTTGAAATCCCCACGCCGTTCTTCCGATGCTTGGTCAATCATGCGATGATAAGGCATCGTGACGTGCGCCGTCTGGGAAATCATTAAATTTGCGGTGGAGATCTTCAGTTCTTTCAACTGATCCAACTCTCCAATCAACACTTTGGGGTCAATGACAGTGCCAGAACCAATGATGCACTGGGTTTCTGGATACAATATGCCAGAAGGAATCAGATGCAGCTTAAAGGTTTGTCCCTGAACTACAACGGTGTGTCCAGCATTGACACCCCCTTGATAACGTACTACTACATCTGCTGATTTACTCAGTAAATCTGTTATCTTGCCTTTTCCTTCATCGCCCCACTGGGCTCCAATTACAATAACGTTAGCCAAAGGTTTATTAAAATTGCTAAAGTTTCCACAAATCTCTATTTTTAGCAGAAATGGGGACTGTTGTCAAGGTAACAGGGAATCTTAAGATAGTTTTTAGTAAAACCGAGTTTATTGCTGTTATATTTTTATGCAAAAAACCTTTCAATTATCTCATTTAATAATGAATCTGGGCTAACTCCGTTTTTCAGCGCCAGATCTCTCAATCTTTGAATATTTAAAGAAGAAATTTTAATGGGAGCAAACTTTTCAGGAAATGCCCAAGCGCACTGGTTACACTCAAGATCGCAACCTCGACAAGCAGTACTTTTAAAGTTATTACATTCTCTACACAAAGGTTGCCAATTATCTTCCTCGTTACCGCCACCCCTCAAGCGGGGAATTTTGTGGTCTTGTTCTAAACTCACAACTGGTGGTTGTCTACCACAAACGGCACAACGATGTTGATATTTCCTAAGAATTTTCTCCCAAAACGTATCACTTAGTTTTATTCTCTGTTCGCGTTGAGGGCCAATTTCTAAACTTACTAATTGATATCTTGTTTTCTTGCCACTACCCAACCTAACTATTCCTAAAAATCCTTCTTCCCCTTGCAACTCGCGGATTCGTCTGGGTACATCTTGGTAAGGTTCGTCTGTTGCTCTAAAATCATCTATTACTTGGCGGATGCGTGATAAGAGAACAATTGGCCCCGGAATATCATGTCCCGAAGGCCAAAGAGTTTCCAGTATTAATCTGTAATAATTTCTATTAGCTGGTTTAGTGGTCACAAATCCAGCACAGGCATTTGTGAGCCATTCCTCACGGTTGACTTCCATTTCACTCATGAGGAAGATTCCTCGCCACGCAAAAGCCAAACAGGACTTACTCGGAGCAACCTAGAAATCGCATCTAGCTCAAAGTCTTTGACACCGCGTTTTTGTCGCTCTATTTCTGAGATGTCAGATTGATCTAGTTTGATATTAAAGTCTACTTCCAGCGCCGCAGCTAGATCGCTTTGCTGCCACCCTAGTATTTCACGAGCCTGCTTGATTCTTGGGCCGCTAATGTTAGCCTCGCCCATTTGAGAAGTATATTTTTCAACTACGATCGGGAATGATATCTTGAGGGCTAGTGACTTTGTAGACGATTTTCGTCTATAAGGCTAATCAAGCCACAAACTTTGATGAAAGTGTTTTAGCAAAGAACTACAATAATGCGAGTTGCTTCATTTTTTGCAGGTATTGGCGGGTTCGATCTAGGTTTTGAAAGAGCAGGAATGCAAGTAGTATTTCAATGTGAAATTGATGAATTTTGCCAAAAAATTTTGAAACGCCACTGGCCTAAAGTACCGATTCATGGAGACATCAGAACCCTCATTTGTTCAACTATCCCTACCGCTGACTTATGGTGTGCAGGATGGCCCTGTCAAGACCTCAGCAATGCCAACACGGAACGAAAAGGACTTGCAGGAGAAAGAAGCGGACTTTTCTACAAATTTATGGAACTTGTTGCAGAAGTTCAGCCAGCGTGGTTGGTCTTGGAAAACGTGCCGGGGTTGCTCTCGGCAGAGCAAGGAACCGCTCTTGAGGTCGTTATCGACACGCTGGAAACGCACGGGTATTTGGGGGGATGGCTATCGTGTAACGCTCTCCATACGGGTATACCTCACGACCGAGACAGAGTGTTCTTTATTGCCAGTTTTAGATCGAAACGTGCCTATGGAATCTTTACTGACAGCAGCGAATTGTCTGGGGATTCTGCGGCGCGAAAATCGAGCGGGACGCAAACTCGATCGAGTATTCGTGAAGGCGCTATCGGAGACACTCCGCTTGTGGTACAACGTCGCGGTGGCTTCGGGTATACCCTGGCAAAAAGCGTCTGCCCCACGTTACGCGCCCAAACTGGAGGACATCAAGGAGGTCATTCAGACCGACCAATACTCTGTGGCGAGAAACTTGACTTGGACAGAGTGGGAAAGATTAATGGGGTTTCCTCCCGGATGGACGGTCGCCGAGGGAGACTCCTTGGCAACGCAGTCGTCCCCGGAATTGCCGAATGGATTGGCAGAAGAATAATTGAAATAGAAGGTAAAAGTTAGGAAAATTGTTGGTAGTAGAGAAAAAGTAAAATGACTCAATCTTCAAATTGGCTTAATTCTTTAGTAACTAACCCTTGGTTTGTGCTTGCTATCTCTATAATAAGCGTTTTAGGAGTAATTATAACTGTTGTAAATATAAAAGTCAAAAGACCTTGTTATGCTATTCGTAGTGTAGGAATAATAGAAGATATTGCCAGTAAAAGTAAATTATTAGAGATGTACTATGCTGGACATAAAATAGAAAGACTAACTGTTACCAGAATAGCTTTTTGGAATGCGGGTAATGAAACTATAGACAGAAAGGATATTGCGGCAGCAGATCCTATCAAAATAGTTTTAAGCAGTGGTTACAATATTCTTGATGTTAAGCTAATATATGAAAAGGATAAGGTTAACCAATTTAATTTTAATTTTCAAAGCGGTAATCCAGATGTAATTTTAAACTTTGATTATTTAGATAAACACGATGGCGCTATTATTCAAATCGTTCATACTGGGGAAGATAGTAAAAACTTTGAAATCTATGGAAGGGTAAAAGGTGTTGGTAAACTTCGCTTGGTATCTAATGAGTTATTTTCTAAAGGCCAAGAAATTAGTGTTGCTATTTTCTCAGCAGCAACGGCTGTAATTTCATCTGTGTTAGGTACTATAATTAATAGCATTAATAATATTGGGGTTTTATATACAGCAAACGTAATATATATAATTATAATTATGACATCAGTTTTAATAATTATATGGGAGCTAAACAAGTTTTTTTTCAAAAGAATACCTAAAGAATTCAACATTTTTAAAGATGAATATTGGGGACTTTGAGGAGGATAAAGCGTTCAACCATAAAATTTGTCTGTATTGTCCAAAATGTATAAGTGCGATCGCACCCCAACCTCCAACCCCAGCAGTGACGGAAACTATGAAAAAACTCATTAATAATTCCTATGACAACTGAAACTATTACCCTTCAAATTCCAGAAATACTTTATCAACGCTTGGTCAATACTGCTAATGCGACACAGCGATCGATTGAAGAAGTTATCCTCCATGCTTTACAAGTTGGTAGTCCTCCACAGTGGGATGATGTACCAGAAGAGTTTCAAGCTGATATTGCGGCTTTGGATAAACTAGACGACGATACTTTATGGCAGATTGTTAATAGTCGGAAAACAGCAGCGGAAATGAAAAGATACGACTCTCTTTTAGAGAGAAATTCTAACTGTACACTCACAGAATCGGAACGTTTAGAATTGATGGCATTGCGGCAAGAAGCTGACCTTTTTATGTTAAGAAAAGCACAGGCAGCAGTGTTACTTCGCTGGCGGGGAAATCTCGTACCAACGCTTTGATAATTCATGTCTACCTATATTTCGGAAAGTTTAAGAAATCTAATTTCCCAAAGCGATCGAACAAAGAAATCACATTTCTGGGTCAAAGATTCCCCTTTCTAATTCTCTGTAAATCCTGCCAAAACTCCTCCCGCGTTACAGAATCCAAAATTTCACCTCGTTCTTGGGTATAGTTACCTTGTCCCCATCCCATTTGTTGCAAAAAGCGAATCGCATCAGACTGTCCCAAATTGCTGACCAAAATCTGATAACCTTTTTCTCTTAACTCTAGTGGTGTCATCATTGTTTACACATTATACAAATTACCAATTATCGTACTGTGGCTACTTCTACATATTCGCATTCAGTAGTTGGTTGAGGAATAGGTAAGCCATCTTCTTGCATTGCTTCTAAATGAAATGCGATCGCTTGCTTGGTTGGTTGAGTGTAGAAGTGCGATCGCGCTACGCCAACGCGATCAAACTTTGAAACAAAGTCTTGGATAGACTAAAAAAGATCACATAGCTTCCGAAGCCTAAACCTAGAAAATATGCCAACTGAAACTATTACCCTTCAAATTCCAGAAATACTTTATCAACGCTTGGTGAATACTGCTAATGCGACACAGCGATCGATTGAAGAAGTTATCCTCCATGCTTTACAAGTTGGTAGTCCTCCACAGTGGGATGATGTACCAGAAGAGTTTCAAGCTGATATTGCGGCTTTGGATAAACTAGACGACAATACTTTATGGCAGATTGTTAATAGTCGGAAAACAGCAGGAGAAATGGAACGATACGACTCTCTTTTAGAGAGAAATTCTAACGGTACACTCACAGATGCGGAACGTTTAGAATTGATGGCATTGCGACAAGAAGCTGACCTTTTTATGTTAACAAAAGCACAGGCAGCAGTGTTACTTCGTTGGCGGGGAAATCTCGTACCAACGCTTTGATAATTCATGTCTACATATATTTCGGAAAGTTTAAGAAATTTGATTGGAGAAAGCGATCGCCAACGTTGCTGCTATTGTTTAACTACTGAAGCCAATAGTGGCATTCCGATGTCTTACGATCATATTCAACCTATTTCTAAAGGTGGAGAAACTAGCTTTGAAAATGTTTGTTTAGCCTGTCGTTCTTGCAATGAATTTAAGAGTGATGCAACCGAAGCTGTAGACCCTTTAACAGGAGAAACTGCACCGCTTTTTAATCCGCGATCGCAGAATTGGTCAGAGCATTTTTCTGGGAGTTCTGATAGTACGAAAGTTGAAGGTTTAACTAGCATTGGACGAGCAACAATTGTACGTTTGAGAATGAACAATTCAGTTATAGTTGCAGCTAGGCGACGATGGGCAATTAGCGGTTGGCATCCTCCGGCAAACTAAGTTTATAATTTCTTAATCACCCGACAATTGCTGCTACTTCTACATATTCGCATTCAGTAGTTGGTTGAGCAATAGGTAAACCATCTTCTTGTATTGCTTCTAAATGAAATGCGATCGCTTCTTGAATATTTTGTTTCAATTCTTCTATAGTATCGCCAACACTTACGCACCCAAGTAAATCGGGAACATAAGCGGAATAATTACCTTTCGCTTTTTCAATTACCACAGCGTAACGCATTATTCATTCTCCAATTGTGCTTGTTTCCAAATACTCATAAGTGTTCCATTGGAAAAGAGCGATCGCTTAATCCCCTATTCAACTTCTAATTCTCTTAAAATGGTTTTAACTGGCAAAAATAGACTGCGTTTTGTCTTTTTAAAAGGCACAAAACCTTGCTTCAACCAAAATTCCTTTGCTTCCTCATTCCTGGTATCAACCCTAATTGCTTGAGTCAAATTCGTCTCTCTGAATGTTGGGAACAGTTTTCAGAGTACAAAATCTCCATCCCACGCATCGCTCCTGTTATACTTATCTTTAAATTCCTCAACAGTTGATTTGAGATCTTCTGATGCTGGGGGAGGATTTTCCCAAAGATTTTCTGATTTGATGGTGTTGGATGTTGTTTCTTGCTTTGGCTTTCTGCTTTCACGCCGAATATTAAAACCTTCCAGCACTAAGCGTGGTTCTCTCTGTAGAACAAGGAATATTAGCAAGAGTTGCAATATAATTACTACTGATAAGAGTAGCGGCAAACTTAGTAGCAGAGATTCATAACTCATGGGGTTGGGAATAAAAATAATTAATTATTAATTATATCATTATTTTATTTGATTGATGCGGTTTTGGATTTGGAGTGTTAGTGATGAAACAAATCAAAATAATTGTCGAAAAACATGAGGATGGCTACATTGCCTATCCCCTTGGCATCAAAGGCGTTGTAGTTGGAGAAGGCGACAGCTACGAAGAAGCCTTAGCTGATGTTAAATCTGCTATCCGCTGTCATATCGAGACTTTTGGCAACTCCGTGTTTGTAGAAGAATCTCCCGTTATCGAGGTTTTTGTTGCGGAAACAGAGGTAGCTATTTAATGGCTAAATTTCCTGTAGATGTTCCGAAAGCTAAAGTTATTCGGGCATTGGAATTACTCGGTTTTGTGATTCTTAGAGAACGGGAACATATAGTGATGGTGCGACAAAATCCTGATGGAACAAGCACTCCATTAACTATGCCAAATCACTCACAAATTAAAGGCTCAACACTTAGATCTATTTGTACCCAATCAGGGATATCGCGAGAAGAATTTTTAACGGCGTATGAGCAAAGTTAAAATGTAGTTTAGTTGTGGCTAGTATAGTTGTGGGTTAGGGGAGATCGCTTCTTGCCAAGATCACCCAGTTGGGTGAAACGAATGGGGGAAGTCATAACTTACCTTAGAGTGAGAAACTAAAGTCATATAGAGAAATTAAATATTTTTAACTCTATCCTCTCTGAGAAACTACAACAAACAGCAACTTTTGCCCCGCGAACGAGTGGGGTTTTTTATTGGTTTAACTATCTCGACTTTCAGGAATATAAGGATTACCAAGGGCGGCGGGAGGGGTAGATTTTCCGGCTAATCCTACTAAAGCTAATAGAGCAATTATATAAGGTAACATCACTAAAAATTGATAAGGAATATTCAAATTAAAGGCTTGAATTCTCAATTGTAAAGCTTCAGTAGCACCGAATAATAAACAAGCAAAAGCAGTGCTGACGGGATGCCATCTACCGAAAATTAAAGCAGCTAAAGCGATAAAACCTTTACCAGCACTCATGCCTTCTACGAAAAAGTTAACATGAACTAAAGTTAAATATGCTCCGCCTAAACTGGCAAGACAACCGCTAATTATCACAGCTACATAACGCACTAAGCTAACAGAAACTCCCGCAGTATCGGCGGCGCGTGGATATTCTCCAACCGCCCGTAAAGATAAACCTAAACTAGTGCGAAATATTAGATAGGTGGTGAGGGGAACTAAGATGAATAAGAGGTAAATTAAGGGGTCTTGATTGAATAGTAAAGAACCGATAATGGGGATATTTTTTAATCCGGGGATGGCAATGGTGTTAATTCCGGGAAGTTTTTGTGCTTGTCCACTATTAAATAAGATTCTTGCCCAAAAGGAAGTTAAACCAACAGCAGTGAGATTAATTGCTAATCCTGATACTAACTGATCGACTCTTAAACTAACACAAAGGTAAGCGTGCAAAAGTCCGACTATGCCACCGATGATAATTGCTAATAGTAATCCTACCCAAACATTGCCTGTAAAAAATGCTCCGACGGCGCTAGCAAATGCACCAGATAATAACATTCCTTCTAAGGCAATATTAATTACTCCTGAACGTTCGGAAAAAAGTCCTCCTAAAGCGGCAAAAGCTAGAGGAACTGCAAGGCGTAAACTGGCAATTAGATAGTCGGTGAAAAAGCTGAGGTTGTCCATAAAATAACAAAAATTAACCGCAGATGGGAGAAGAAATAAATGAGACTTTTGCCTAAAATATAATACTAAATCCGGGTTTATTACCCCATTTTAGGAATTTTTTTAACCACGCACCGCTACGCGAACGTGGTTCAATAAAATCCATAATTTATAATCCTAAACCAATAAATGTTGCTATCATCTGCGTTCATCTGCGTGCATCTGCGGTTTAAAAAATCCCTGAAACTTAAATCTCCTTTCCAAAGCAAAACTAATCGCAATAAATAATACGGTTAAACCTTGAATTGCATAAACCACTGTCACCGGAACATTTGCACTGCGTTGCATGACATTTGCGCCGCTGCGAAGTGCTCCGAAAAATAGGGAAGTTGCGACAACTCCGGCGATGTTTCCGCGACTTAAAAAGGCGATCGCGATCGCATCATACCCATATCCAGGCGAAAATTGATCGAAAAGTCGATGCCTCAACCCCAAAACTTCCGAGGAACCCGCTAACCCCGCCAAACCTCCCGCTAACGCCATCACCAGTATAATAGTGCGTTTCACCGACATTCCGGCATATCGCGCCGCTGTGGGGTTCATTCCTACCGCTGCGATTTGGTATCCTAAAGGCGATCGCGCCAACACTACCCACAAAACGATCGCCGCTATTAACCCAACTAAAATTCCGGCGTGGGCTTGGGTTTGCGGCAGTATAATCGGCAACCAAGATGTTTCAGGGAGTAAGGGAGAATACGGACTAGGCGCTCCTGGTTCAATTAAAGGTTGCTGTACCAAGTATCCCACCAAGTTCAAAGCGACATAGTTAAGCAACAATGTAGTAATTACTTCATTTACACCCCGTACTGCTTTTAAGTATCCGGGAATTGAGCCCCAAATTCCGCCAAACAAAAATCCGCCTAATAACGCTAAGGGTAGATGAATCCACGCAGGTAATCCTGGTAAATATAACCCGACTAAAGTACTACCGAGTCCACCCATGTAAATTTGCCCTTCTGCGCCAATGTTAAATTGTCCAGCTTTTAAGGCGACTAACACTCCTAAACCTGCTAATAATAAAGGTGCTGTTTTGGTGAGAGTGCTGCCGAAACCATAATAGTTTGTCAGTGATTCATTAAAGAGGACTGTATAAGCGATGACAGGATTATTGCCACTGAAGGCGATTAATATTGCACCAACTAGTAAGGCGAATGCGATCGCCACAATTGGCGATAAAATTGGGAGCAGAATCGGTAAAATAGGCTGATTTTTTGTCATCATTGAGCGTAAGAATGAGCAAATTTACATTGTAGATTTAATTTAATTTATAATATGTTGCAAATGCTAGTTACTAGAAAACAAACACTATGAACCGAAAATTTTTAGCTAGCGCCGCTACAATCACAATTCTGGGATTATTAGCTAGTCCGAGTTTATCTCAAACTGACACTAATGCCGAACTAAATGCACAACTCAAACAGGCAATTTGTACTCAACAATGGCGCAGAGCTATCCATGTTTTAAATCGCATGAAAGCGAGAGTACCACAAATGGAAAGCGAATTAAATAGTTATCGTCGCCAAATCCAAAGTTTAGCTAATTCTAGAGCCAGAATTCGACAAAATTGGCCTCCTGAATATTGTACTGCTACTTCTACAAATACTCCAGCACCCACAACTCAAACTACTCCTACTCCCCCGCCAACAATGCCAACAACAGCAACAGCTTCCTCAGTAACAGGCGAGGTTGCTGTTAATGAAATTAGCAGCGTATTTCGGGGGAGAACTGTTCGGGGTACTGTGGTAAATAATACTAATAATCCGGTGTCAAATATTAAAGTTAATTTTGCAATTGTCCGCAATACTACACCTGATGGGGAACCAACTGAAGAACGAGTAATTGAAACAGGTTCGCGGGAAATTCCTGGTACGATTGCACCTGGAGGAACAGTTAATTTTGAGGGAAGTGTTAATCAAAGAATTAGAGGTAATCCAAAAGTAATTTCTGTGGAATGGCGAAATACAATTGATAATTCCGAAGGTTCAAATCCACCGAAAGAAAATCCTCAGTAAATAGCCTATTTTTTGAACCGCAGAGGCGCAGAGAACACAGAGGGATTTCTAGTTGTAGGATGGTTAGATTAAGCGGCGAAATTTAGCGGCAATTAAAGGTGAAAGCGTTAATATGAACATACCGATTGGTAAAAGTCCGCCTTTGAGTAGGTTATAATCTGCGGCGATTCTTTCCCAGGAATAACCTGCTACAAAAAGTCCGAATGTCACCTCAAATGTTAGCATTAATACCAGCCAAAGTAAGCCAATAGCTAATAATTCAAAGACACTTTTTGCCCCAATCCATTTAATGAAAATAATGGTAATTGTTAGAATAATTACTGCACCTGTGAAAACTCCGATTTGTCTGGCGTGAAAATCACCGACGTAGGGTACAAGTAGCAGGGTGCGTGCGATTCCATTTGCGATTTCACCACAGACAATAATTACCCAAACTATAAGACTTTTAAAAAGTATCATTGGGTATTAACCTCCGATCGTTTTGAATCTAAAACCTTACCACCAGTCATTAAATAACCCACTTGTTCGATAGTCGCGGTAGTTGCGTCTAGGATATCAATAAATTTACCTTCATACATTACCGCAATCCGATCGCTAACCGCCATCACTTCTTCTAATTCAGTAGAAATATACAAAATTGCTGCGCCTCTTTCCCTTTCTGCTAACAATTTTTGCTGTACATATTCTGTCGCACCTACATCTAATCCTCTGGTAGGTTGCATGGCAATAATTAGATCGGGATTTCCCGAAAGTTCCCGCGCCAAAACTACTTTTTGTTGATTTCCTCCCGAAAGTTGACTAACTTTAATTTCGGGATTTTCGGCGCGAATATCAAAGTTTTCCATTGCTTCAGCAGCATGATGATTAATTACCTGATATTGCAATAACCAACGACGACAAAAAGGGAGAAGTTTAAAGGTTTTGAGAATCAAATTTTTGGCAATGCTAAAACCCATTACTAAACCCATTTTTTGCCGATCTTCGGGAATATAAGCTATACTTTTATTGGTGGTTTTTTTGCTAATTGTTCCGGCGGAAATTTGGCGTAAGTTGGCGTTAGCGTCAGCGTACCGCAGGTATATCGCATCTGCTAATTCTCTCTGTCCATTTCCATCTACTCCCGCTATTCCTAAAATCTCCCCAGAATGCAATTGAAAAGAGACATCTTTTACCACAGGTAAATCTCTTTCATCTCTCACCTGTAAATTCTGCACTTCTAACACTACATTTCCCGAAGTATGAGGAGATTTATCTAATTGAAATAATACCTCTCTCCCTACCATTAATCTGGCTAATTCTTGCGAGTTTGTTTCTTTAATTTGTAAATTTGCTACTACTTTTCCTCGTTGCAAAACTGTTACTGTATCGCAGAGGTTCATTACTTCTTCTAATTTGTGGCTAATGAAGATGATGGTGCGATCGCGATCGGCTAATTCCCGTAAAATTCTCGCTAAATTTTTCACCTCTGACGGTGTTAATACTGCTGTTGGTTCATCTAAAATTAATAACTTTGCTTGGCGATAAAGTGCTTTTAAAATTTCAATTCTTTGCTGAATTCCCACAGGTAAATCTCCCACTTTCGCCAAAGGATCGACATCTAGATTAAATGATTTCGCTAATTGGAAAATCTCTTGACTTTTCTCTGATAAATTCAACCTTAAATCTAACTTAGTTCCCAGAATAATATTTTCGGTGACAGTTAGTTGCGGTACTAACATAAAATGTTGGTGAATCATCCCAATTCCCTGCTGAATTGCCATTGCAGGTGAGAAAATTTGCACAGGTTTATTTTCTAAATAAATTTTTCCTGCATCTGGTTGATAAAGTCCACAAAGGATGTTCATTAAAGTAGTTTTACCTGCACCATTTTCCCCTAATAAAGCATGAATGCTACCTTGATTAACTGTTAAGTTAATATTGTCATTAGCAATAAAGTTGCCAAAGGTTTTAGTGATGTTTTCCAGTCTTAGGTAAGTCATTATTGAACCGCTACGAATCTACAAACCCCCGTCTTGTTGAAGAAGTCGGGGGTTTTATGAACTATGCTTGCTTTACACAACGGGTACTTTTCCCATTTTCCTGACAAGGTTCAAACATTATTTTTTTAGCTAAAATTGCTTCCTTTGTTTGCAATGCTTTCTGTTGTAATTCTTGCGGAACCATATCGCTAAATTTGCCGATATAAAGAATTTCTGGTCTTTCTAAACCAATTGTATAAACTTCACCTTTGAGATTATTTTTTACTGCTAAGTCAGCTAAATAAGCAATGGCTAAATCAATTCGTTTTACCGCACTAGTTAATACTGCTTTCGGTGCTAAATTTAATTGATCTGTTGTATTTCCAAAAGCAAAAACTCCTTTTTCCTCTGCTGTTTGTAAAACCGCAGGAGAAGCATTATCTAACCACTGATAAATTACATCAACGCCTGATGAAATTAAAGCTAAAGATGCTTCTTTTGCTTTCGCTGCATCATTCCAATCACCTGTGTAACTTGGTGTTATTTGGATGTTCGGTTTAACTGATTTAGCACCTAACTCAAATCCGCGTAATTCTTCATCAGTTGCTTGAAAAGATTGTGCTGATAAATACGCAAGTTTATTTGATTTTGTCATATTAGCGCCAATAATGCCGCAAATATAACTTGTCTGTAAATGATCGATTCGTAAAGATGCCATATTTGCACCTTGTACTGCACCATTTACACCAACAAAAAATGTTTTAGGGAATTGGGGTGCTACTTGTTGAATTGCTGCATCAAATTGTCCGCCATGAGCAAATATTACATTATAGCCACGTCTAGCAAAATCTGATAAAGCTTCTGTTTGATCTGCTTGTGCTACTTTTTCCACAAAAGCTGTTTCTACTCCTAATTGATTTTTGGCAGTATCCAATCCTTGAAAACCCGCTTGATTCCAGGCTTTATCAGTAGTAATTCCTGGTAAAACCATCGCTATTTTGAAGTTTTTCCCATTAGTAACCGCAGTGCTATTGTTAGTTGTATTACCTACATTTGGGGTGGGAGAATTGGAACTGTTACCGCAAGCTTTTAGTAATAAACTAGTACCAAGAGCAGCGGAAGCGTAATAAATAAATTGTCGTCTGGGAAGTTTTTGAGACATATTGCGATCGCCTGATTCACCAAATTTAAAGACTGGATTAGTTATACTGTTAATTCTTTCTGTCAAATCAGACCGTATTCTGATATACATTAATAATATAAACTATTTTGTTAAAACAATGAGTCAATCACTAGTTTTGAAACAAATTCCTTCACAATTGATTACTGTAGAAAATTTTCGTCCTTTCGGACAAGTAATTTTTCCCAGTCAAGATGGCAAAAGTTTTGATGCAGAAGATGCACAGTTAAATTTACAAAATGGCACTCCTCGATTTTATATTATGCAATTAACTCAGAGAGGACGCAAATTTCACAAAATTACTCGTCATGTTCAATGCACCCAATGTCTCGGTTCTTTAGCAGGAAAAGATTGGTTAATTGCGGTTGCTCCTCCTAATAATAACATCGATCGACCTGCGATCGAACAAATTGCCGCTTTTCACATTCCCGGAAATTGTTTTATTAAATTAGAAGTAGGTACTTGGCACGCTGGGCCATATTTTGACCATGAATTTGTAGACTTTTATAACTTAGAACTTGCTGATACAAATGTAGTGGATCATTTTACTCATGACTTTTCTCAAAGTCATCAATTAGAATTTGAGTTCGTTTAGTTATATATGCGAGATCCCCGACTTCTTCAAGAAGTCGAGGATCTGTAATTAAACTTCCTTTTCCATTACTTCACCATCAATTATTTCATAACCCCAAATAGAGTTCTTATTTGCCAAATTTCTCGCTGCATCATACTCACCCAAGCGACAAAGTTCTGCTAATAGTTGATATCCCTCTTCTTTTTGTTGTTGCCGTTTTTCTTGACGCAAATTCTCTCTTTCTTTGGGTGAAAGAGATTTTCTTCCGAAACTAAAACCATCAATTCTATTAACTCTTTCCATATTTTCCAGCTTAAAAGGGTGTAATATCTACCACTTCCCCATCAATAATTGCATAACCCCATTCTGGATGTTCAGCAATTTGCTTTTCTACTAAAGTTCGACCCATTGGAGTTTGATAAGCTGCTTGTAAAGCTTCTACTCTCGGAGGATCATTGCTTGAATTTAGGTTTTTATCTTCTCCAATTTTGTTATTTGAATTAAGTTCGATAATTTTTTGGTAATTAGAGGAATTTAAAGAAAATTCCGGTGATAATGCTGCTAACTTTTGCATAACAGTTTCTTTGGTTACATTAGGTTTGTCTCTAAAAGATGGTGGTAAATAAGGGGTTTGGATGCCTGATTTTTTGGCTTTAATTGCTTCGTCGGCGATCCGATCGCACTTTCGCAAAAAACCTTCCCACAAATCTTTTCCTAACACCGGATTTCGCAAATCAGAACGTGCTTTTGATACTGCAACTTCTAAAGGTTCGCCTTTTTGGACATAATATTGTATCCGTTCTTCTTCAAAAGCCGGATAAGCGATTCCCGGTTCAATTTCCCAGTCTCGCTTAATTTTTTGACTTTCTCCTAATGGAATTCCCTGCACAAATTCATCCCAAAATGGTGAAACTATACCTTTGGTTATGCCATCTATTGTTTTAAATACCCATTCTGAAGGATTGTAAAAACCTTTTTCTTTAGCATATTCTAACAAAGCTTTTTGAAATTCAGCAAATTGTTCTGGAGTTTGCCAAGGACCACTAAATTGATAATTTGGTGTCACTTTTACCGCAATTGGTTGACGTTGCCAAGGTATATTTTGCTCATTTTTGCTCGCTGGATTTGCTGGAATTAATTCTAAATTATTGCTCGCAGTTTCCTGAGTAGAATTACTCTTTAATTCATGCAAAAGTTCATGTAACTTTTCCTCTAAAGCTTCTAAGTTTAGCCAAAATTCTAAAGCATGATTAACTAATCTTTCTTTTAGCAAAGACCTCTCAATTAATTCTTTTCTTGCTAGTTCCTGTTCTCTAGGATTTAACCCAGTTTCTTCTTCTATTTCTTTGATAGTAATTTTTATCCAATCATAAGGATTAGTCGATCGCGATCGCCATTGCAAAAGCTGACCAAAAAATATACAAGATGTCACGCTACCAGTGACTTTTGCTAATCTCGGATAGTAAACTGCGGTTTTGCCTAAATCACTGAAAAATACTCCGATTTTCACTCCTAAATACTCCAATTATTTGGCATAATTCTTTATTGCATTAAGTCTTATTTTAGTTCTTTTATCTTGATTGTTCTGTCATCGCAATCATGATTTAAGCTGAGACTGATTGCTTCTTTATCTTAAGTAGTGCGTCAAATGTTAATTATTGCGATTTTAACCAGTTTTTCTCCTCTGACGCACCCTACGACAATAGCTAAATTACAGTAAATTTACGTAAAGTTTATCTAAAACTAGCTTTTAATGTGAATTTCTCATGAAGATTTCATAAATCTAAGGTTAAGCTTGTGTAGTAATACTGAAATTCTCTGGTAAGGAATCAGGTATGAGTAAGGCAAGTTTGCTAGCAATCTCCGCAGCACTTGGCGTTACCGCAGGTAGTCTCGGATTAGCAACACCTGCGTTCGCCGTTCAGTTAACATTAGTGCAAGACGAACCCTACGCACCCGCACCTAGCGGCTGGGTAGATTTAGGGTGGAAAGTGGAAGGTCGTGCAGGCGCACCTTTAGGAGAAGATTATGAATTTGCGATCGGTCCAGATGGTGCTCAAGCAAACAAAACTGATGATATTTACCGCGATTGGAACAATGGCGAAACAGTAGATTGGTCATTTAATTGGGATGGTCAAACTGCTAAATTTACTCTAGCTGGTGAAGACATTTTCTACTCTTTATTGAATCCTTCACCTAACATTTTTAATGGCTTTTCTTTGCTGACAAATGTTGATACTAGAACTTACGATGCTCCGGCTTTAGGAGAACGAAGAGTCGAAGAAGGAACGGCAATTGATTTAATAGTTGAAACCCTGAACGGGGAAGCTGTTAATAACATTTTTAGCAATGCTATTGGACAAGGGGAAGAAGTCCAAAATTTGAGTAAGAAATTCTTTTCTAGTTCGGAAACAATTAACTCCTTAGCTGGCACAGTTAAGGTAAGTTGGTTAAGTATCGATCCCAATGAAATTAAAGCTCGTTCTCGCGTTTCTTTCCAACTTGAAGGTTACGATTTCAATGGTGAACAAACTTCGATTCCTGAACCTACCTCAATATTAAGTTTGTTAGCTTTTGGCGCTTTTGGTATTGGTTCAGTAATTAAACGCCGCCAAGTAAATTAAAAAGTTAAATGGGATACGGTTAATCTGGTACGATCGCCATAAAAATAACTCAATCCAACTTTAAAATTGAGTATGAACACGACGAAACCTGATTTAACTGTGCAAACATCAGCTAGCGAAGATTATCCCTTAAGTCCTGTTCCTGAGTCTTCCCGGAAATCTCTGTGGTCATTGACACCACTTTTAATGGGTTTTACGCTGTACTCAGGAACACTATTTGCAGGTGGTTTAGTTGGCCCTGCTTATCGTTTTTGGCCCGATTTAATTACCATCATTCTTGTCGGGAATTTAATTTTAGGAACTTATGCTTCTGCACTTAGTTATATTGCCGCTAAAACTGGATTAAATACAGTATTAATGGCGCAATTTAGTTTTGGTAAAATCGGTTCCCGGTGGGTGGATTTTATCTTGGGTTTTACTCAGATTGGTTGGTATGCTTGGGGTTCGGCTTTAATGGCAGAATTAGCTAACAAACTGTTAGGAGTTCCTGCTAGTTGGAATTGGTTAATTATTCTGTTTTTTACTTATTTCTTTTGTATAACCGCTTATATTGGCTATCGGGCAATGGATTGGTTATCGCGGATTGCTGTGCCCGCAATGTTAATTTTAATGTGTTGGAGTTTGGCGATCGCATTTGCGAAAGTCGGCGGTTGGGAAAGTTTACAATCAATTCAACCCACTAAAGAATTAGGATTAGGAGAAGCTTTAACAATTATTGTCGGCACTTTCGTTTCTGGTGGTACTCAAGCTACTAATTGGAGTCGCTTCGCCAACTCTGGAAAAACTGCTTTAATTAGTACTTTTTCTGCTTTTCTTTTTGCCAATGGGTTTCTAATTTTTTGTGGTTCATTTTGCGCTTTAGTTTATGGCAATGAAGATATTGTACAAGTAATGGTAATACAAGGCTTACTTTTCTGGGGTTTAGTCTTGTTATTCTTTAATATGTGGACAACGCAAGATAACACTATTTATGCCTTTTCTGTCGCAGGCGCACATTTTTTTCGTAGTAATAAACGCACTGCTTTTGTATTAGGTGGTGCTACTGCGGCTTTAATCCTCGCTTGGGGCGGAATTTATAATTTGCTAATTCCTTATTTAATTTTACTTGGTACTTTTATTCCTCCGATTGGTGGGGTAATTATGGCAGATTATTGGTTAATTAATCGCCAAGAATTCCCCGCTTTAGACTCTCGGCAACCTGCATTTAATTGGGCGGGAATTATTGCTTATGTTTTGGCAAGTGCGATCGCTTACTTATCTCCAGGCATTAAACCAATTAACGGTATCATTTCTGCGATCGTTCTTTACTTTATCCTGCGCCGTTTCATCTTCCGTTCTCACCATAGACCAATTGAAAATTAATTATCAAAATTACTCGATCGCTGTTAAAATAGGAAAATCAAAAACTACGACAAAAGCAGCATCATGGCAGAAAAAATACCGACTGCGGCTGAATATGTTGATACAATATCTCAATTAGTTGATTTGCCGATCGATCCCGAACATCGTCCAGGTGTCATCCAAAACTTTGAGCGAATTATGACGATCGCCAAATTAATCACAGAATTTCCTTTACCTGAAGATCTCGAAGCAGCACCCATATTTGAACCATAACCAAACTCGATCTAGAGTTACCTATGGAATCAATCCAAAATCTAAAATCTAAAATCTAAAATCGAATGGCTTACGGTTTTCCTGATGCTACCCAAATCGCCGAAGTAGTTAGACAAAAAGAAGTTTCTGCCAAATCAATTGTTGCCGCATCATTGGCGCGAATTGCTGACCGAAATTACAAGTATAATTGCTTCACAAATGTAATCGCTGAAACTGCTTTGGCAGAAGCTGAAAAAATCGATCGCACCATCTCTGAAGGCAAAGACCCAGGTATTTTAGCCGGAGTTCCTTTTGCAGTTAAAAACCTCTTTGATGTTGCCGGAATTACAACTTTAGCAGGCGCAAAAATTAACGCCGAAAATCCTCCCGCTAGCCGTGATGCTACCGCAGTTGCTAGGTTGAAAAAAGCAGGTGCGATTCTCGTTGGTACATTAAATATGGACGAGTACGCCTACGGTTTTGTCACCGAAAATAGCCACTATGGACCAACTCGAAATCCTCACAATCTCAATTGTATTGCTGGTGGATCTTCCGGTGGTTCCGCTGCTGCTGTCGCCGCTGGACTTGTACCAATTACTTTAGGTTCGGACACCAACGGATCGATTAGAGTTCCCGCAGCTTTTTGCGGAATTTTCGGTTTAAAACCTACTTACGGTCGTTTATCTCGATCGGGCGCATTCTTATTTGCTGCTAGCTTCGATCATATCGGCCCTTTTGCTCGATCGGTCCGAGATCTTGCCGCTATTTTTGATGTTTTGCAAGGAGAAGATCCTCAAGATCCAGTTTGCACTAAAAGACCTCCAGAACCTTGTTTACCACAATTAAATCAGGGAATTGAAGGTTTAAGAATTGCCATTGCTGGGGAATATTTTGCCGAAAATGCAGCACCGGAAGCATTAGCCGCAGTTGCTAAAGTTGCACTGGCTTTAAATACTACTGAAATAGTCACTATTCCCGAACCACATCGCGCCAGAGCCGCAGCATTTATTATTACTGCTAGTGAAGGCGCAAATTTACATTTAAAAAATATCAAATCTCGCCCTCAAGATTTCGATATTGCTACACGCGATCGCTTTATTGCCGGAGCATTAATTCCTACAACTTGGTATATTCAAGCCCAAAGATTTCGGCGTTGGTATCGCGATCGCTTACGAGAAATTTTTGCTAATGTTGATATAATTATTACCCCGACAACACCTTGCGCTGCCCCAGAAATTGGACAAGAAAAAATGGTAATTGCTGGCGAAGAAATGTTAGTTCGTCCTAACTTAGGATTATTCACTCAACCTCTATCTTTTGTCGGTTTACCAATAATTTCTGTACCCATACAACGTCCCGGTGACTTACCTTTAGGCGTGCAAATTATCGGCGCACCTTACAAAGAAGCATTGGTTTTTCGAGTAGCAAAGTATTTGGAGGATATAAGTATTACTACGGTGTCAGTTATACAGTAAAAAAATTATAATTTTGGCATACCTGTATATCCATTCGCTGATTTATTGCTTTTCAGCTAATAGCTGAATTTTGGCAACAAAGTATAGAAATGGAAACTATATCTCTTTTATCAATTAGAGATTAGTAATTTCTAAGAATCATTTGTCTAAGTGATATTAGGTAGTTATGAAAAATCTATAAAGGGTAATCTATCACAATAAACTGTTTATTTGAGGCAAAGAAACTCATGGGTTTTCTTAGATTTATTTTGGCTGTTAGCGTTATTATTGCTCATGCTTCACCCATTGCTGGATTAAGATTTGTTGGCGGATCGATCGCTGTTGAAACATTTTTTATGATATCTGGTTTCTACATGGCATTAATTTTAACGGAAAAGTATGTAGGTAAAGGTAGATATCAAGCATTTTTGCAAAGTAGACTGTTACGACTATTTCCAGCGTATTGGGTAGTTGCCATTTTTATAGTTCTCATTTCTGTACTGCACAGCACTTTTTTAGAAGGAGGTTTAGTTCTCCAAAGCTGGATGCAAAATTGGAATGTATTAAATATATTTTCCAAAATTTTTCTAATCTTTACTAACATTTTCATAGTTGGTCAAGATTGGGGAACCTTTTTGCAAGTTCATCAACCAGATGGCTATTTAACACTTGCTTTAGATTACACGAAAACCGAGCCTCAAGTACATACTTTTTTACTGATTCCTCCAGCCTGGTCTTTGAGTGTAGAATTACTATTTTATATGATTGCACCTCTATTAGTAAGCCGAAACTTACTAACAATTGTTTTAATGATGTTCGCTAGTTTAATATTAAGGCTGGGGCTTTATTCGGTAGGCTTAGATCACGACCCTTGGACATATAGATTCTTTCCTACGGAGTTATTATTTTTCTTAGGCGGAATCATTTCTTACAGAATTTATGCCAAGTTTAAAAATCATATTTTAGATCCGGGAAAATTGCTGTTAATAATGTTATTTGCTCAAGCTTTTACCCTGGGATATCAATTTATTCCCGAAACTGTGTTTAAACAATGGATCTACTATGCGGTATTGTTAGTATCATTACCATTCGTTTTTATCTACACCAAAAAAAGCAAATTTGATAGGTTATTGGGAGAATTATCTTATCCAATATATATAGTTCATCTTTTTGTAGTTGTTCTCATTGGACGAATTGTATATAGCACTGCTTTAAAAACAGTAGTACAAAACCGTCAAGAATTAATTCTAGAGAATTTCTCTGGCATTATTACGTTGTTTGTGTCAACTTTACTTGCCATACTATTAATTAAATTAGTGATGGAACCAGTGGAAGGATATAGGCAAAGTATTGCTAAAAAATTAACTCAGACGAAACCAGCTTCAGAATTATAAATTATTCATTTTGTAGGGGCGGGTTTAGCTGAAATCCTTGCTGTGTGAAAGATATACCAATCAAAACCCGCCCCCAAATGTACCGCATCCAAACGAGAAACGCTATATTAAATCTGCCCCTACAAACTCAAAACTTTTTTCGGTTCTGTGCTTGCTTCCAAGCTTTCCTTGCTCTCTCCCTGGCTTTGGCTAAAATTTCCTTTTCATCTACGGTCAAAATTTGGCGATTTTGCATCACAATTTTCCCGTCTACCATCACAGTATGTACGTCCGATCCTCTAGCAGAATAAACTAAAGTGGCGATCGGATCGTGCAACGGAGTTAAATGAGGAACTTGAGTATCAATTAAGATTAAATCAGCTAAAAAACCGGGTTGAATCGCACCTAAAGAATCGCCCATGCCGATCGCCTTTGCACCACCTCTCGTTGCCATGCGAAACACATCTTTTGCCACTAAAATATCTGGCTGACGAGTAACAACTTTCTGCAAAAGTGCCGCATCTTTCATAGTTTGAATCATATCTTGATTGTTATTACAAGCTGGGCCATCGCACGCTAAACCAATATTAATATTTTTGGCTCTTAATTTGGGAATTGGCGCTACACCCGAAGCTAAAATCATGTTGCTGGTAGGATCGTGAATCACATGAGAACCCGTTTCAGCAATTAACTCAATGTCGGAGTCAGAAAGGTGAACGCAATGATTTAACATTACTTGATTTCCTAATGCTCCCACATCTGCTAACATTTCTACATTACTTTTACCAGTTCGCTGTCTTACTAAATCGTTATATTCGGGAGTTTCGGAAGTGTGGAGGTGAATTAAAACATTTTTATTTTGGGAAATTTGGATAGCATCTTCAAAGGCTTTGGGGCTCGAACTCCAAGGAACTAAAGGGCCTACACCAATGCGAGTTCTGCTAGTTTGACAATGACAAATTAAGTGTTCGGAACGGCGCATAATATCGGCACGAGTTTCGATAAAATCTTCATAAAAATTTTCATCGTTTGTACAGCGAAAAAAGATGGAACGAATACCCGTGCGATCTAAACTATTGACGGAAATTTCATCTACGCCGTCGCTATAATGGGGGGTAAAAAATATTTCGCAAATCGTAGTATTTCCTGCTTTCAGATTTTCGATCGCACCCAATTCCATACTAATAGCATAATCTTCCGGCTCAAAAGCTTGCATCAGAGGAATTTGTGTTTCCGAAAGCCAATGTAACAAAGTACGATCGCTACCCAAAGAACGTCCTAAAATCATACATAAATGGGTGTGAGCGTTGATGAAGCCGGGACAAACTAACATTCCTGTGGCATCGATAACTCGATCGACATCGCTGGTTTCAGGTTGACCGCTGCCAACCGCGACAATTTTATTTTCTACTCCTAAAACATATCCATTTTCGATGATTGTACCAGCATCGTCGCTAGTCAAAATCGTGCCCCCTGAAATTAGCCAATTAGACATTGAGGATTTTTCCTTCGTGATTTATACTTTGTGAATTTTAACCTTTTGAGCAATATGTATTTATGATGTCTTTTGGTCATCTACCTATGGGAATACTAATATTAAAGAATGAATTGAGTTGATAAATATGGAATTAGTTAACATGAACACAAAAATTCCTGGTTATCGGATCACCGAGCCATTATATGCAGGGTCTAAAACTCTGGTATATCGCGCAGTTAGGGAACTAGACGAGCAACCTGTAGTTATTAAGCTGCTCCGGCAAGAATATCCTAGTTTTCGGGAGTTGCTGCAATTTCGCAATCAGTACGCGATCGCTAAAAATCTCGATTTACCTGGAGTCGTCCGTTGCTACGCCTTGGAAAACTACCGCAGCAGCTATATCCTAATTATGGAAGATTTTGGGGGTGTTTCTTTAAAACAATACATTTCAAATCATACCCTTAATGTAGGAGAATTTTTGCCGATCGCGTTACAAATTGTTACCGCTTTAGATGGTCTTTACAGCCAGCGAATTATTCATAAAGACATCAAACCTGCAAATATTCTGATTAATCTAACTACCAAACAAGTTAAACTAATTGACTTTAGTATTGCTTCCTTACTTCCCAGAGAAACTCAGGAAATCAAAGGTAATAACGTTTTTGAAGGTACCTTAGCTTACATTTCTCCAGAACAAACTGGTCGCATGAATCGGGGAATTGATTATCGTACTGACTTTTATTCGCTAGGAGTAACTTTTTACGAATTACTAACTGGTAGGCTTCCTTTTCCCACTAACGAACCAATGGAATTGGTGCATTCTCACCTTACTAAACAACCGATCGCAGTCCACAATTTAAATCCTACTATTCCCTTAGTATTAGCCAATATCGTTGATAAATTAATGGCAAAAAATGCCGAAGATCGTTATCAAAGCGCCTTGGGAATTAAACATGATTTAGAAATTTGCTTAAATCAATGGGAATCAACAGGAAAGATTCCATCATTTGAGTTAGGTAAACGGGACATTTGCGATCGCTTTGTCATTTCTGAAAAACTGTATGGTCGTCAAGCAGAAGTTAACACTTTATTAGCTGCGTTCGATCGGGTAAGTCAAGAAAGCAGCGAACTGATACTTGTCGCCGGATTTTCTGGTATTGGTAAAACAGCCGTTGTCAATGAAGTTCACAAACCAATTGTTCGACAAAAAGGCTATTTCATCAAAGGAAAATTTGACCAATTTCAGCGCAACATTCCCTTTTCTGCCTTTGTCCAAGCCTTTCGAGATTTAATGGAACAATTGCTCAGTGAAAGCGATGAAAAACTCCAAAAATGGCAGAAAAAAATATTAGCAGCTTTGGGAGAAAACGGTCAAGTAATTATTGAAGTTATTCCCGAACTTGAACAAATTATTGGTCAACAACCAGAAGTTCCCGAACTCTCAGGCGAAGCAGCGCAAAACCGTTTTAATCTTTTATTCCAAAAGTTTATTCAAGTCTTCACAAATCAAGAACATCCCTTAACAATTTTTATTGACGACTTGCAGTGGACAGACTCCGCCTCCTTAAAATTAATCGAACTATTAATGAGCGAAAAAGATACTCGTTATTTGTTATTAATTGGAGCTTATCGAGATAACGAAGTTAGTCCTACTCATCCGTTGATTTTAACTTTAGAAAAACTGCAAAAAATCGGCACAACCGTCAATACAATTACTTTGTCTCCTTTAGTTTTATTAGACTTAAATCATTTGATTGCTGATACGCTAAATTGTCCATTGGACATGGTATTACCTCTCACCGAATTGATATACCAAAAAACTACAGGAAATCCATTTTTTAGCAATCAATTTATCAAATATTTATATGAAGAACGGGTGATTAGTTTTAATTTTGAACTTGGTTATTGGCAATGTAACATGGCAGCAGTCAGAGCATTAGCGCCCACAGATGATATTGTAGAATTTATGGGAAAACAGCTGCAAAAATTATCCCAAAATACCCAAAATGCCCTAAAACTAGCAGCTTGTATTGGTAACGAATTTGACTTGCATACATTAGCGATCGTCGCTCAAAAAACTTCCGCAGAAATTGCCAATGATTTATGGGTAGCCTTACAAGAAGGATTAATTATTCCCAAAAATGAAGTTTACAAATTTTTCCAGCAAGATGAACTAGAAAAAATTAATTCGCCATTAACAATTGAATCAAATAATGGTGCTGCTTATAAATTTTTACACGACCGAGTACAACAAGCCGCTTATTTTCTGATTCCCCAAGCTGAGAAACATTTCACTCACCAACAAATAGGCAAGTTGCTTTTACAAAATACACCAGTTGCAGAAAGAGAAGACAACATTTTTGAAATAGTCAATCATCTGAACATTGGTGAGGATGACATTACCATTCTATCAGAAAAAGCTGAATTAATTGAACTCAATCGTATTGCTGCTCGCAAAGCTAAATTAGCAACAGCTTATGAACTTGCTGCTAAATATTTGAATGTCGCTTTAGATTTGCTCAGTGATGATTGCTGGGAAACTGAATACGATCGAGCGATTAACCTTTATTTAGAAGCGATCGAAGCAGAGTATTTAAATGCCAACTTTCAAAAAGCTGAAACTTTAGCAGAAATTGCCATCCAATCTGCTCAACAAGACCTAGATAAAGTTAAAGTTTATGCCAAAAAATTATTACTCTCGATCGCCCAAAATCGCCTCGCTGAAGTATTAGAAATAGCAACAACTGCTCTGCAAATTTTAGAAGTTGATTTACCAGAAAATCCCGATGCACCATCTACTTTTGTTAGCCAACTTCAGCAAGATATGAGTATTCACGGAATAGAGCAAATTGAAGATTTATCTGGCTTAGATTTAATGACCGATCCTCATAAATTGGCAGCCATGCGAATTCTGATGATTTTGTTTGCTCCAGTGTTGATCGGCTATCCTCATTTGATGCCACTTTTAGGATTTAAAATGGTCGATTTGTGCGTAAAATACGGCAATTCACCCTTAGCAACATTTGCTTATGTTTTCTATGGTTGGTTACTTTGTGGCGTTCTAGGAGATATCGAAGCGGGATATAAATTTGGTCAATTAGGTGTGAATTTATTGTCCCAGTTTAGCGTCAGCGAAATTAACTGTCGCACTGAAGAAGTATTTTATGGATTTGTCAAACATTGGAAAGATCCTTTATCAACAACCCTCGATCCTTTGCTGAAGTCATTTCAAGCAGGAATTGATGTCGGAGATTTAGAATATGCAGGTTACAGTGCGACTATTTACTGTCACAATCTCTTTTTCGTTGGTCAACCTTTGGATTATGTAACTCAAGAACAGGAAAAATTTATTAATGTGATGCGAAAGAATAAACAAGAATTCTTGATTAATCACACCAGTATTATTTGTCAATTAGGGTTACAATTCCAAGGAAAATCTCAAGCAATATATCAACTGAGAGGCGAAAGTTTTGACGAAATAACAATGATGCCGGAGTTTATTGAAAAGAAAACCGTAATGTCAATCTTTTCGGTTTACAACTGCAAAGCCATTCTTTGTTATTTCTTAAAAGACTTTGAACAAGCATTAGCAAATGCGCGATCGGCAAATGAATATGTGATGGCAGTTGGCGGAATGGATGTTTTTGCTGAACACTACTTTTATTATTCTTTAGCATTGCTAGCTTGTGCCAATATAGCAACAGCAGATAACCTCAACATCTATTTAGAACAAGTGAAAGTTAATCAAGAAAAAATGCAAGTTTGGGCAAACTCCGCGCCAATGAACTATAAACATAAATATGATTTGATCGAAGCTGAAAAGTTACGAGTTCTGGGAAATACCTGGGAAGCCGCAGATTTTTACGATCGCGCAATTCAAGGTGCTAAAGAACAAAATTATCTCCAAGAAGAAGCCTTGGCTAATGAACTCGCAGCCGAATTTTATTTCACTCAAGGACGGGAAAAGTTAGCTAAAGTTTATTTAGTCGATGCTTACTACGCTTATGAACGCTGGGGAGCAAAAATTAAAATTCAAGATTTAGAAGCACGCTATCAGCAACTACTGATCTCAATGCTCGAATCAGAAAAAGTTTACTTTCAGTCAGTACAAACTACTATAAGTGATAACTCTTTTGTTCATGATACTAATACTCAAACCTCAATTACTCAGGAAAGTTCTAGTACTTCTGAAGCCCTAGATTTACTAGATTTAGCAGCAGTGATTAAAGCCTCTCAAGCCTTATCTGGCGAGATTCAATTAGAGCAATTATTGGCTAAATTAATGCAAGTAGTAATGGAAAATGCAGGTGCAGATCAAGGAAGTTTAATGCTAAACCGTGAAGGTAATTTAGAAATTGTAGCTCGTTGTACTGGTTCGCGAGATTTTTATCAGTTAAATCTACCTGTAGAAGCTAGTTTTGACGTTCCTTTGCCTGTGATCAATTTCGTTAAACGCACCCAAGAAACTGTTCTAATTAACGACCCTCTGAGTCATGCTTCCTTTGCCACAGATGCTTATTTTATGGCTAATCAACCTAAAAGTTTCTTATGTACTCCGATTCTCAATCAAGGTAAATTAATTGGTATCCTTTACTTGGAAAATAGCATAGCTTCGGGAGCATTTACAAGCGATCGCCTAGAAGTCCTTCACTTACTTTCTTCCCAAGCTGCCATTTCTTTAGAAAATGCGACTCTTTACAGCACCTTAGAACAAAAAGTAATCGAACGTACCCAAGAACTTTCTCAAGCTTTAGAAGATTTGAAAACCACGCAAAAACGACTCGTAGAATCAGAAAAAATGGCGGCTTTAGGTAGCTTGGTAGCAGGAGTAGCACACGAAATAAACACCCCTGTTGGTACTAGCATTACCGTAGCCTCTACTTTAGCTGATGCTACCCAATCATTTATTAATTCAGTGGAACAAGGACAATTAAAGCGATCGACTTTAAACAACTATTTGGAAGTAGCAACTGAAAGCACAGAATTGATTTTACATAATCTTCAACGTGCGGGAGAATTAATTCAAAGCTTCAAACAAGTAGCTGTCGATCAAGCCAATTTAGAAAAACGTCGGTTTAGCGTAAAATCATATTTAGAGGAAGTTTTACTTAGCCTTGCACCCCAATTCAAACACCCTGGTCACACCCTAATCGTAGAAGGTGACGAAAATATTACCATTGACAGTTATCCTGGTGCATTGGCACAAATTATCACTAACTTAGTCGTAAACTCCCTCACTCACGCCTATCAAGTAGGAGAATGCGGAAATTTAAAATTGGAAATTTCGCAACAAAATCAAGTGGCGATCGTTCAGTACAGTGATGATGGTTGCGGTATTCCTTCAGAAAACTTGGATAAAATTTTCAATCCCTTTTTTACAACAGCAAGGAACCAAGGAGGTAGCGGTTTAGGTTTACATATCGTTCATAACTTAGTTACCCAAAAACTCCAAGGAACGATCGATGTTCGTAGCGAGGATAATTTGGGTACTCTATTTATTATGAAATTCCCCCTTTGAGGACTAGGGGGGAGCGGGACAGGGTGGCAGGGTGGCAGGGTAGCGGGGTGTAAAAAAATCTATCTTATTTTGTTGGAGAGAATAAATCATGATTGTTCATAATCATAACAGTAACAAGCTTCAGACAGACGATGACAATGAGGATTTTTTGATATTAGAAGAAGACACAGAATTAGTAAGTACGGAAGTAGGGGGAAATCTAGCGGAAAATTCCCCTGCCGATCCAGAATCTCCGGTTTGGAAAATTGCCATCGTTGATGATGATGCCACTGTCCACCAAGCAACAAGGTTAGCTTTAAAAAACTTTCTATTTGAGAATAAACCCTTAGCTTTTCTCTCAGCTTACTCTGGTTTAGAAGCAAAGCGATTAATTGCCGAAAACTCTGATATCGCTTTTATTTTGCTAGATGTAGTAATGGAAACCAACGATGCTGGTTTAGAAGTAGTTCGTTATATTCGCGAGGAACTGAATAATCAAAATGTTCAAATTGTTTTACGTACAGGTCAACCAGGAGAAGCACCAGAAGAATCAGTGATTGTTGCTTATAAAATCAACGATTATAAACTTAAAACTGAACTGACTCGACAAAAATTAATTACAGCAATGATTTCCGCTTTGCGGGCATACCGAAATGCGATCGCCCTAGAAACACAAGCCAACAATTTAGCTCAAACTTTGCGTGACTTAGAAAAAACTCAACTGCAACTAATTGAAAGCGAAAAGATGTCTGCTTTGGGATATCTGGTAACTGGAATTGCTTACGAAATCAATAATCCATTAGGATGGATTTCCGGTAATTTGAGTTTGCTGGAAGAATTAGTACACAACTTGTTGCAACTAGTTGAATCCCATCATCAACTATGCCCTAGCCTCTGTACGGAAATTAAATCAAAAGTTGAGGAACTTGACTTAGAATATCTCAAAGAAGACTTACCAAAATTGATTACTTCTACCAAAGAAGGAATCGATCGCCTCCACCAGCTAAGTAACAGCTTACGCATCTTTTCTAAAACTAACACAGATGCAAAAATCCCTCTGAATATTCATGAATGTATCGACAGCACTCTGCTAATTTTGAAACATCGTTTGAAAGCCAACAATTATCATCCGGCAATCGAAGTATCGAAAGAATATGGTAATATACCTTTGGTTCAATGCTTTCCCGGACAATTAAATCAAGTCCTGATGAATCTGCTCAATAATGCTATCGATGCAGTAAAAGAATCTAGTCGAGAACGCAATTTCTCAGAGATTCAAGCAAATCCCAATCGTATTACTATTCAGACTGCTTGGGAAGATCAAAGACACATTATCATTCGGATTCAAGATAATGGTGTCGGAATGTCGGAAGCAATTCAGCAACAGGCTTTTGAACCATTTTTTACCACGAAATCTGGTAAACAAGCAAGCGGATTAGGATTAGCGATCGCTCGTCAAATTGTCGTCGAAAAACATCAAGGAAGTATCAAAGTAACATCATCCCCAGGAGAAGGTGCAGAGTTTGCGATCGTTCTGCCGATCCAGCGTAACTAATTACCCCATTCTCTAACACTCCATCTCTATTTTCGATCTGAAAATAAAAGTGTCATTCCCATGACGTGCCTAAAATTTTAAATTTTTCAGGCACAAAAACAGTTATTTTTGGAAAGACAAAAATGCTTATTGTTCAGGTAGTTTTCGGGTCATTCAAACTCAAATAATTTCGTTGAGATTTATTGGCGCTACAAATGAATATTGATTACCGTAAAGCAGAGACGATTCCTGACAGAAAAACGTCTCTCGACAGATTTTTTCGCTAATTTTCACAATCTGCCTATAGTTATAAATATACCTATATATAGGAAGATGAACGATACTTACATCAGAATATTTCTAGATGATTATCTATATAAATGAAGAGGAAATTAGGCATATTTACTAGCTAATCTTAGCACTGAGTATATGGATTAGCAGGAGTTGGAAATGGCAATTTCACAATCATTAATGGGGAATCAATTATTAATTGGTACACCTGAGCCAGACTTTATTGCTGGATTAGAAAATACCGACACAATCTTAGGCGCAAAAGGTGAAGATATTCTAGTTGCTAATGAAGACTTAAGTATGGTCAATGGCAACCAAGGAAGCGACACAATTAATGGTAATGAAAGCGACCAAATGTTGCGTGGAGGTCAGAACAATGACTTTATTGCTGCTAATATCGGCAACGACACAATATTAGGCGATTTAGGTAGCGATACTTTAATAGGCGATCCCGGAGATGACTTAATATTTGGAGCTCCATTTGAAGATGTAGACTTTGCCGGAGATGGGCAAGATTATCTCTATGGCGGACAAGGAAATGATACCTTATTCGGTGGTGCTGAAGACGATTTAGTATTTGGTAACGAAGATTCAGATATTCTTCACGGCAACAAAGGTAACGACACAATTTACGGCGGACAGGGTAAAGATACGATCTACGGAGGTCAAGAAAATGACCAACTTTTTGGTGACAAAGGTAATGATGTCCTTTGGGGAGATTTAGGCGTAGATAGCTTAAATGGTGGTAGTGGTGATGATGTATTTGTGATTGGTAGACGCAACGATGTAACAGGTTTTCTGAGTACAGGTGGAAGTACGATCGACCAAGCAACTTTCATCGCAGACTTTAACGACGGATTAGATTTAATTGCCTTAACAGGTGGGCTAACTTTTGACGACCTAGACATTTTTCAAGGTAGCGGAGAAAATGTCAGCAATACTATCATTCAAGACAAATCAACAGGCGAATTTTTAGCCAACTTACAAGGAATAGACTTCACCAGCCTTAGCAAAGCTGACTTTACTTATTCCACAGTTAGAATCAACAATTACCTATCATTCGATCGACCAACTTATACCATTGCCGAAGATGGCACACCTCAACTTAGCGTAAATATTAATCGTACAGGCGGAATAGATGAAGCCGTCGGTGCCACACTATTTAGCACAGACGGAACAGCCACCTCTCCAACTGACTACGACAACACCCCAATTACAGTTAATTTCGCACCTGGAGAAACCAGCCAAACAGTGGGAATTCCCATAGTTTCCGATGACATAATAGAAGGTGAAGAAACCTTTGATTTAAGTTTAGGTTTCCCCTTCAATGGTGCCACAGTTGGATCGCCACAAACAGCTACAGTTACGATTACAGACAACGGCGATACTGTAGCAGCTGCTGATGCCGGAACTATTGAATTTAGTAGTCCCCAATTTGCGGTTAACGAAAATGGCACACCGATCGCAACAGTAACATTAAATCGCACTGGTGGTGATAGCGGCCCAGTCAGTACCAAAATATTATTAAATGGTGGTACTGCTATTGGTGGAGCAGCACCTTTAGCCGAACCAGTAGACTACGACAACGAATTTATTACCGTTGAGTGGGAAGACGGAGATACTAGCCCTAAAACGATCGACATTCCCATCAATAACGACACATTGATTGAAGGTAATGAAACTGTTAATTTGACCTTGTGTGATTGCACAGGCGGCGCAACAGTTGGCGAACAAAGTACTGCTGTTCTCACCATTGTTGATAATAACGGCACACCTTCCGCATTAAATCCAGAAATTGATTTGTTTGTCGGCGGAACAGCTATTCCTGATGAGAACGGAAACGTTGATTTTGGTAATGTTGATATTGGTGACGATCTAAGTAAAACTTTCACCATTAAAAACAGCAGTCCTACAGATCTCCTAAGAATTAAAGGTTGGGAATTACCGGAAAATTACTTTTTAGAAGGAACTATTCCCGGAACTATTGCCCCTAATAGCCAAGCCAAATTCACCGTTTCAGTTGATACCATAACGGCAGGAAATCCTCAAGGGGAAATATTAATTCGTACCAACGATCTAGATGCAACTCCTTTTGTTTTCGATGTTTCTGCCGCAATAGAAGATGATGGCGATACTACTCCTCCCGATCGTCAAGGTGGTGAAATTGAACTAATCGCTAACGGTATGGAAATTAGTGATGATAGTTTAACTCCCATCAATTTTGGCGAAGCAGATGTGGGAGAAACTCTCAGCAAATCCTTCACAATTAGAAATAGCAGCGATAGCGAAACACTCACCTTAAGCAACTTCACCTTACCAAATGGATTTAGTTTAACTGGCGATTTTCCTGACAATATTGCACCCAATGGTGAAGAAACAATTACTGTGAATGTAGACACTTCCAGCGTTGGAAATCCTGAAGGTACTCTCAGTTTTGAAACTAGCGATAGTGACGAAAGTCCCTTTAATTTCGACCTCACAGCCACCATTAACCAAGATGATGATGATACTCCAGGCGAACCAGGCGGCGACATAGGTGGTGAAATTGAAGTTTTAGATAATGGAGTTTTTCCACTGACTGACGGTAGTGAGATTCCGGTTAATTTTGGTGAAACTGAAGTGGGAGAAACTCTCAGCAAAACCTTTACCATTAGAAATACCAGCGATAACAATCCGCTGACTCTAAGCAACTTAAATTTACCAAATGGATTTAGTTTAGCTGGGGATTTTCCTGACAGTATTGCACCCAATGGTGAAGAAACAATTACTGTGAATGTAGACACTTCCAGCGTTGGAAATCCTGAAGGTACTCTCAGTTTTGAAACTAGCGATAGTGACGAAAGCCCATTTAATTTCGACCTCACAGCCATCATTAATCAAGATGATGATGATACTCCAGGCGAACCAGGCGGCGACATAGGTGGTGAAATTGAAGTTTTAGATAATGGAGTTTTTCCACTTACTGACGGTAGTGAAATTCCGGTTGATTTTGGCGAAGCTGAAGTGGGAGAAACTCTCAGCAAAACCTTCACCATTAGGAATACCAGTGATAACAACCCTCTGACTTTAAGCAACTTAAATTTACCAAATGGATTTAGTTTAGCTGGGGATTTTCCTGACAGTATTGCACCCAATGGTGAAGAAACAATTACTGTGAATGTAGACACTTCCGGCGTTGGAAATCCTGAAGGTACTCTCAGTTTTGAAACTAGCGATAGTGACGAAAGCCCATTTAATTTCGACCTCACAGCCATCATTAATCAAGATGATGATACTCCAGGCGAACCAGGCGGTGAAACAGGTGCAGAAGTTGAAGTTTTAGATGCTGGATTTGAAATTACTGATGGTAATACTAGCGTCTATGACTTAGGAATTGTCGATATCGATGAAAGCCTGAGTAGAACCTTTACTATCAGAAATACTAGTGATAGTGACGAACTGGTTTTAGGTGACTTGACTTTACCTAATGGATTTAATTTGGCAGGTGATTTTCCTGATACGATCGCACCCAATAGCGAAGCTAATTTCACTATTAACATTGACACAACCGATCAGAATAACTTCCAAGGAACTCTCTCATTTGCAACCAATGATACTGATGAAAATCCTTTTGATTTTGTCATTGGTGCCACAGTACGCGATCCTTCTGCACCTGTAGAAATAATTGGCAGTCCTGGTAGAGATAGAATTCAAGGAGATGATGATGGCGTTGATATTATCTCTCCTGGTGCTGGCGCTGATATTATCACTTGGAGAAATGTT
Organism: Floridaenema fluviatile BLCC-F154; assembly: GCF_041929135.1. NCBI lineage: Bacteria > Bacillati > Cyanobacteriota > Cyanophyceae > Aerosakkonematales > Aerosakkonemataceae > Floridanema > Floridanema fluviatile. The sequence goes on from NZ_JBHFNS010000077.1 coordinate 175,870, forward strand.
CCCCCACAAGGTATTACCGATGAAGTTATTGGTTTTATGCCTAACCGCGACAAATTGCAATTTGCCATAGCCAACTTCGGAGGTATTTCTAATATCAACCCTGTGACTGTTACTCAATTGTTAGGTGATGGTACAGATATTAGTGGAAATAACTTGATTATCTTCGAGGACAGTATCTCATTTGCCGATCGCACTGAAGCCGATTTAGCATTAGCAGAACAAAACGGTACTTCTGATTTCCCAGCTTTCTTCGTGTACTCTATTGGTGAAGAAAAGTACTTAGGTTACGATCCAATTGTCAACAACGCTGGCGATGCAACCAACATTGCTAAATTTGATATAGCACCAACAGCAGAAAGTTTCAGCTTCTTCAATTAAGCCAGTTTGAGCCAAGATTTTTTCAGGGTGTTAACTAACAATAAAATAAGATAAAAGGCAAAAAACTGAAGTTTCCTCATTTCAAGGGAAACTTCAGTTTAATTTTCGGCTTCTTCAACTTTACGACTGCGACAAACTCCCCGAATAACTTGATCTTGTTGTCCAAAAGTTATATTGATAATTTCTCCAGTTTTAGTTACCACAGTAGCCTGACTAGGGGAAACAGTAGTAAAAATACCACCAGTTTCATAAGCAGTTCTTTCTACTTCCGCACGCTGTCTACCAATAAGTCGTTGCCACCCACCTAAACGCGGATTTTTATCATCTTTTCTCACAGTACAAGCTAAAAGTTCCATTTGATCTTGACTTTGCTCAGTATTTCTTCTCTCAGGCTCTGTCTGAGCATAACCTGGAAGAAGGATACTATTCAAAGTAATAGCAACTGCGGTAATGACGACTGTTCTCATATCTAGCTTGGGCTGTAAGTGAATTAAATACAATGATCTCATTTAAGGTACCATTGTTCCTACTCAGTCAACTAAATATGATAAATTACCACTACGAATTTAAATTCATAGCGGTATCAAATTAAAAATTTCCAAGTATATTTACCACAAACCTCTGACAGGTTCAGTTTCCCCTGTATTAGCTGTCGGCGTAAATGAAACTGCTAAAACTTTGTTGGTTCCTGTATATGTTAATTCGCCTTCAGGAGAGATTTCTCCCGTTCGATTAACTATTAATACTCCTTGAGCCGGAATTTCTTGAGCTTGACCCGATCGGAGAGATGTTAAAGATACTTTGTAACCTCCTGTTTCTACGTTTTCCGTAATCCGACCCATCAAAGCATAACGTCTTCCATCATCTGTAACAATGTTAAAAATTGCGGTGCTACTGTCTCTAGTGTCAATGGTAACGCGACTAATTCTTGCAGTTCTATTTCCCCCCTCTTCTTCTAACGTAATTTCTCCTAATCCTTGATAAGTAATTAATGCTTGTGCAAAAAGTTGCGCTTCACCTGGCTGAGATTTGCGTTGTTCTGAGATATTTTCTAACTGATTAGGTGAACTAGAATCAGCGGCTTTTACCACTACTGATTTACTAATTCCTACTGTACAGGCTGTTAGAGCCACAATAGTTAACACCTTGGCGACTTGTTTCATAAGTAAAATTTATCTCACTGTGGAATTTTGGCGATTAGTACATAAATTGCACTAACTAACTTGTTTTGGTGGGGTTGATTTTAACAAAAAGCTTTCTGTAAAACTAATTAGCCAACTGCACTGAATATTACTATAGACATCTTTATTTGTAAACAGGGATTTTTGACAAACTTACTTCTTCTTATAAGTTCTTTATTTTTATTATGTAAGATAGCCAAATTGGGAAATATTGACTTTTTTTGAGCTTTTCCAATTAAAGCTATTTTCAGGTGTGTAAGGGAGGATTTTATCTAACTCTATCCTCCCATTTAACTTAATAACTATTTACTTACTTAATCATCAGCAAACCACAAATTTTAGATTTTTGATTTTAGATTTTTGATTGAAAAAGTTACAAATCCAAAATCCAAAATCGCAAATCTAAAATGGCTTTAGCTGTTAACAATATGTTCGATCGCATCTGGATGAGTCGGCAATTCACCAGTAATTACCTCACAACCAGAATCCGTAACTAACACATCGTTTTCAATGCGAATTCCCCGCACATCAGAGAATTGCGCCAAGCGATCCCAATCCACAAACTCTTGGAAAGTTTCTCGGCGATCGGGATAATTCAAAAGTGAAGGAACTTGATAGAAACCAGGTTCAATACTTACCAACATTCCCGCTTGTAAAGGACGATCTAAACGGAGGAATTTTAAGCCAAAGCGATCGCTTCTCGTCCGCCCCAACTCATACCCCGCCAAATCGCCTAAATCCTCCATATCATGAACATCTAAACCAATTAAATGCCCAATTCCATGAGGGAAAAATGCCGCATGAACATCATTTTCCACCAACTCTTCCACATCACCTTTCAGGATGCCCAACTGTACCAACCCGTAGGTGAGAGTTGTCGCCGCCTGAAGATGAATCTCTTTATATTCCACCCCAGGCGCAACTTTAGCGATACAGGCATCATGAGCCGATCGCACCACCTCATAAATATCACGTTGCGTCGGCGAAAACTTCCCAGAAACAGGCCAAGTGCGCGTCACATCAGAAGCCCACCCCAGCGCCGTTTCCGCACCCACATCCGCCAACAACAAATCTCCCGGATTGAGAGCATTGTAATACTGCTGATTGTGTAGCACCTCCCCATGAACAGTGACAATACTGTTATAAGCACAGTTCATTTGTTGGGCGAAAATCACATTTTCCATCGCCGCCCGTACTTGAGCCTCAAATCGGGAATGACGAGTTGCTGCCATTCCCGCCCGATGCGCCTGTACCGTACAAGCCGCAGCCTTACGTAACTCAGCCAAAGCAGCAGCATCATGACAAAGCCGCAATCGGACAATAGCATAAGCCAATTCCCAGTCAATCCAACTTAAGGAACTTGCCGAATACAGCCAACGATGCAGCATACTTGACTGTTGCTGTTGCAGATAAACATCCTGAACCGGAATCGTGGCGCTACTGTATGCCCTCGACCACAATTCTGACATTGGGAAAGCAATATTTGCCCCAATCAGTTCCGCGACTTCTTCCCTAAGTAACTTCTTCCCATGCCACAGTTCATCATCTAAACTGGGGTCATCCATGTACAGTTCCAGCGTCCCTGGTGGTTCCATGCGAATCGCCACATTTTCCAGGGGGATGCCAGCAAAATAAAGAAAATGGCTGCTGGCGCGAAAAGGTAACTGATTTCCCGGAAAATTCCGAGAACTGCGAACCCCTGACCAGAGGACGACCGGAAAATTAATCATCTTAAAGAGTTTTTGCCGTCTTTTACGAAGAGTATCAGCAAGGGAAACCCGGCTGCCATTAGTCTCCGCCAAAGAAGCTGTTTGTGTCAGCATAAAAGGAAAATTGTTAATTGACTCCGCTGGCCTTTCGATCGTGAGTTGCATTATCTGAACTAACCCTCCGGGAGCATATCTCTTTGTCAGAATAACAAAAGAGTTAAGTTTGAGAGTAGGACAAAAGAATGACTCCTCAACCCAACGCTGCAAAAAACAGCATCAAGTTTAGTGATTGGTCAATTGTACAACTACCCGGATTGAGTGCCCAAGACTGCGCCCAACTCTCGGAATGTGGCATCAATACTACTGTGCAATTGTTGGTAAAAGCAAATACCTCGGAAAAAAAATTAGCCTTAGCCAATCAATTACAGAAACCCCTACATCACGTCCAAAAATGGGTAGCATTAGCAGATTTAGCCCGAATTCCCAGCGTCGGTTGCCAATATTGCGGCTTACTGTTACACGCTGGCATCGCCTCAGTCAACCAACTAGCCCAAAGTTCCGCCCACAAAGTACATCAACAAATCTTGAAATTACAAGTTTCCACAATGCAGCGTCGTGACCTTTGTCCCCCCGTCGAAGAAGTTTCTTGTTGGATTCAACAGGCGAAAACTCTTGTGAGTAAGCCACAATAAGCAAGCTAGGAAGGTATTCAGTGAACTCATTTCGTGATTACAAAAATCTAGCTTCTCAGTACATCACTTTTGTTGATTCAGCGTTTTATCCAGACTATCTAGAATAAAGTTTTGCCAAATTGGAAATCTAAAACTCCAGCAGATATTTTTATTTCTCGTAACGATCGCACTCCCTTAGTTGTAGGTTTTGCGCGTTACGATACAGATAGAGGCGGAGGACAGGAGGACGATCGTATCAGTGGAAATCGAGATAAAGTTACACAAATTGCTTCAAAGGGTTGATTCCAGACATAATCATCACTTTTTGTATAAAAAAGAATGTAGTCAGAAATGTTTCCGTATTGCTTGCGGGTGTAATTTTTCGGATTGCATTTTTTGCGAGTAATCCAATTGCGAAAGTTCTTCGCTCCGAAAATTTCATCCATTAAGACTTTAACAGGAAAAGCCATCTTTTCATCTAAATGGAGATAGATAGATCCACGATCTGCTAATACTTCTCTTAGTAAAATCAAACGTTGACGGATAAATTCTAAATAATCTGCTCCGTCAAGAAAATCGTGATAGGCATGAGTTTGTTTTCTAGTCTCAAATCCTAGTCCTGTAGCGTAAGGTGGATCGATATATATTAATCCAAGTTTTCCCGCAATATCAGGATTATCTAATAAAGCGCGAATAACTCTTAAGTTCTCTCCGTAAATTAGCTGATTTTTCGGTTGTTTATCTATGCTAAAAACTCGATGTAGTTCGGCTGGAGGAGTATTAAATATCTCTTCAATAGAAGCTTTTTCTTCATATTCTAAACGAAATGATTGCTTAGGATTAGTCTTCAAGTTATCTTTTTCTTTAGTTTTCCCTGGTATTCCTGTTGCCATTTAACTGTTAATTTTTTTAGATTCATCAATTAAATCTAACACTTCTTGTTCTACAATTCTCGATCGCACCAAATCCAACCCACCTTCATCTGCTAATTCAATAATCTCCTTTATGTATTGCCGTACTTGCTGGGCAATATCAGGTTGCCATTGACGCAGTTTCAGATCAAGTTCTTGAATTAAAGCATCCATGAAAAACTTTTCAGTAATGATGGTTGTTTAGTTCTATGTTAGACTATGCCGCAGCAACCAGCAAACTAGTATCAATAAAAGTTACTTTGCTTTTGATTTGCTAAAATCAAGCACAGAAAGATCGCACAAAAAACTTAATTTATATGTCCATTTTCATTTCTCTTAGTCCAGAAGTCGAAGCACAACTGCGTGAAAAAGCAGCGCAACAAGGGCAAGATATTAGTCTCGTGGCTGCTCAATTGCTAACTCAGATTTTGGCATGGGAATTACAAGATTCACAAGAAGCGATTGCAGGGATTCAGCGAGGCTTAGATGCTTTTGAAGCAGGAAATTCCCGTTCTTTTCAGGACTTTGCTGAAGAAAAACGTCGTCAGTACAATCTGTTGGTTGATTCATGAGTTATCGCATGGAGATTTCCAGTGTTGCAGAGGCGGAACAGACAGTGCATTCCTTCTACTGTCGCAAGTTGCGTCACCTGAAAAAGCAAGACAATGGTACGAGGGTTTACTCAGAATTATTGAATCATTGTCAGAAATGCCTAAACGTTGCTCTCTAGCAAGGGAAAACCAGTATTTCAGCCAAGAAATTCGTCAACTTCTTTACGGTAAAGGTCGTAATTCATACCGGATTCTTTTCACTATTGTTGAAACTAATGAAATTGCCATAGTTCGCATTCTTCACATCAGACACGCTGCACAACAAACTCTTGGCGAAAATCAGGAATCTGATGAAGTCTAATATTTTAAGATTAACCTTTTGCTAAAACTCTATTTAAGAAAATGTTGGCAATATCTTCAGCCATTTCTTTCATGACTTGGGGTGAGACTCTCGTAATTACTGAAGTTTAAACCCTTTCGCTGCTAATTGTTGGCGGAGACTTTCAATAATTACGATATCGAGGGTATTTTCGCCATTATTTCTATTAGCTTGACGTTGACTGACAACATATTCATTACGCTTTTTAGATAAGTCACGGATAGCAGCTTGAATTCGGTTTCTTTCAGCTTTTTTGCTGGCTACATATTCGCGCTTTTGAGCTAAAGTCATTCCCCGCATAGCTGGCGGTAAAGCATTATTTGGTAATTGCTCTAGGTTAACGATTCCGCGATCGATCGCATCAATTAAATCCCAAGAAGCATTATTATAATATCCCGAAGCTTTTGAGATACTACGCATAGCTATATTTTGCCCAGAGTTGGTATCTTCTCTAGTCTGTCGCTGTTGTCCAATTTCTCCTTGTGTACCGTAAGGAATAAAGGTTTGATTAAGTTGAGAATTCAAAGCAGCAATTTGCTCATCGTAAGGTGACTTAATAAATTCAACTTTTTTATCTTGGTTAATATTAAAATGACTACCTCGTGCTAAAGTAGCTCCTGAAGCCCAAAGTTGTCGCTCTTGACTTTCAGCTGAACCACAATAAATAGTATTAACTAGGACATCTTTTCCAGCAGCAAAAGTAACGGCTTCACGCCAAGAAACTTGTCCTTGATCGAATGGTTCGTTACCTGCAATAAAAATCACTCGAAAATCTTCTGGATCTTTACTCCAGTTTAATTGTTGCATAGCCGATCGAATTACCCAACCAGCATATTCTTGACCCCCCTTAGTTCGGATCGTAAATAGCTTTTCCGAAACTAAATCTAATTCCGAAGTAAATCCAGTTAACAATCTAACAAACCCTTCTTGAGAAGGTATATTATCATTACCATAGTGATAAAGCGCAACTTCTAAATCTGGTATTTCTCCATCTTTGGTGACTTTAGTTAACGAATTAACAATTTGCCAAATTTGAGTCCGAGTTTGGTCAATCAATCCATCCATGCTATTACTAGAATCTAGCAGAATGGCGATCTGAATTTTAGCTTTAGCCAAAGCTGTACTAGGGAAACATAAAACGCTCAGGCTCAGGGCTATAGAGAAGAGAATTCGAGAAAGTTTCTGCATAAGAGTTTCTGATTTCATCTATTAAATACTAATCGTTTGCCAATTTAAATGAGTTCATCAATTTAGAAACCCGATTTATTCAAGAAACCGGGTTTCTTTATTTGCAAACAACAAAACCTAATTAAACCTAGATAACAATTCTTCACGGGATAACTGTAACAACAAAGCAGTTGAATCTGCGGGCGGTAAAGCTAACAAAGGCTCAATAATTCCCCTTAGTTCATCATCCAACTCTCCAAATTTCGCACGCAACAAATTTTCCACAAAAATTCGTTGTCCTTGCTCGATACCTTGCTCGATACCTTGCTGAGTAGCTTCAGCCAAACGTTGCTCATAAAGTGGTGACAAACGCATAATTAAATCCTGCTCCTCCGGCTCCAAATTTTGGCTTACTTCTAATATAGTCTTGAGGTTACTTAACAACTCCAACACCACAACCCGCAAAGGATCATTTTCGGGAATTTTTGCTAAATCTTCAATAGCTTCTTGTTGCACTCTCCCCTTACCTAAAACATCGATTTCTCGCACTTCACCCGCAATATTACGACTTGTTTCCACCTCTCCTAAAGGTGATAACAATTCTTTTAGATAATCTTTGGCAAATTGATCGTAAGGAAAAACAGTCATTCGATTAGATTAAAATTAACCTTTTGCTAAGACTCCATTTAAGAAAATGTCGGCGATACCTTCTGCCATTTCTTTCATTTCTTGGGGTGAAGCTTGGGGTTCCATTATTGTATTGTGGCTGAAACCTGCGATCGCAAACATTCCCACAAATACCTGTGCTATAATTCGCGGATTCATTGGGCGATAAATCCCTTTTTCCATCGCTGTTTCAAAGAAAGCTTCTGCCACATTAGTCATTTTATCTATTACTTCTGTCTGGACGCGATTCCGCAAATCTTCATGAAACTGCGCTTCCATAAAACAAACTCGCATTAAATCACCATTTTTATGGAAATTCAGCATCCTTCGCCGCATAACTTTTCCTACCGCCTCATAGCTCTCCATCTCACTTAATTCTGTCAGCAAATCCGTGAGAATTTCTACCCAACCTTGCGTCGCCACTTCAATTAAAATTGCTTTCTTATTAGGAAAATGTCTAAATACAGTTCCTTCAGCAACTCCAGCTGCCATCGCCAAGTCACGAGTCGTTGTACCATCATATCCCTGACGAGCAAATAACTTTTGTGCAGCCTTAATGATTCGGGTGCGTGTCGCATCTTCTGACTGAGGCTGAGGATTTTTGTGCAAAATTCCCATAGTTAGTAATTGGTGTATCTTAACTGAAGTGAAAACTGACCAAACATGGCTGAGTTCGGTCTTTAACAGGAAAATTTCCTGCTTGGGAGTAAACTATCGAGAAGTATTAGCATTTGCAGCAGCTATAATTACCTAATATTAACCTGTTCTTGCCTTAGTTGCCTCTATTTCCTTAATGTGGTTTAGATAAAGCTGAGGAACTGCACAACTAAGTGTTTGTCAATGCTTCCAGCTATTACGATAAGAGAAACTTTAACTATAAACGGGGGCGATCGCACAAAACTTTACTTTTTTTTATGAAAAAACATCTTAATTAGATCTATTTTGTGGAAAATTTATGTTAACCATAAACCTGTTAAATCAATAAAAATCTGATTTTCTGATTTTCCACTTTCCATTACTCATGTTGTTACCTGCACAGAAAATCAGCATAATTACTAAATAGTCACCAAAAAAACATCCGTCAGGGAGCAATTATCAAGCAAGCACCCTCACGTAAATTGATTCGGGAAAAAAATGTCTCTATCTTCTTTTACGCTTAGGCTCATCATATCCTTTCTCTGCGCTGTGATGCTGTGGTGTGGAGTCACACCCGGAATTGCTCTGGCGCTTACCCAAAACCCAGCAGAAACAACTGATTCAATTCAGCCATATCTCGATCGAGTGATGCAGCGCGTCACTGAGTTTAAATTAGATAATGGCATGAAATTCATCGTCTTAGAAAGACACCAAGCACCAGTAGTTTCCTTTCTCACTTATGCTGATGTCGGGGGTGCAAATGAACCCGAAGGAAAAACAGGTGTGGCTCACTTTTTAGAACATTTAGCTTTTAAAGGTACCACACGCATTGGCACCAAAAATTACCAAGCAGAAAAACCAATCTTAGAAAAATTAGATACTTTATGGCAACAAATTCAATCAGCTAAAGCCGCAGGTAAACCAGAAGATGTTACTAAATTACAAGCGGAATTTCAGAAACTAGAAGCTCAAGCAGCTGAACTTGTCAAGCAAAATGAATTAGGTCAAATAGTCGAACAATCGGGCGGTGTTGGTTTAAATGCTACCACTTCTACTGATGCAACTCGCTACTTCTATAGTTTCCCCGCTAACAAATTAGAATTGTGGATGTCTTTGGAGTCGGAACGATTTTTAGAACCTGTGTTTCGCGAGTTTTATAAAGAGAAAGAAGTGATCCTCGAAGAACGCCGACTGCGGGTAGAAAATTCGCCGATCGGGATGATGATTGAAGCTTTTATTGATAAAGCTTACAAAGTTCATCCTTATCGCCGTCCGGTAATTGGTTACGATGAAGATTTGCGAAATTTAACTAGGGAAGATGTGGAGCAATTTTTCCAAACTTACTATGTTCCTAGTAACCTGACTTTAGCTGTAGTTGGTGATGTTAAGACAGAAGAAGTAAAGCGACTGGCAGAAATTTATTTTGGTCGTTATCCAGCTAAACCTAAGCCAAAAGATGACTTACCAGCTGAACCAAAACAAACGGAAACTAGGGAAGTAACTTTGCGTTTACCTAGCCAACCTTGGTATTTGGAAGGTTATCATCAACCTGCAATTAATCATCCCGATTATGTGGTTTATCAATTAATCGGTAGTTTGCTGAGTGATGGGCGAACTTCTCGTCTATATAAGTCGCTGGTAGAACAGCAAAGAATTGCTCTGACGGCTCAAGGTTTTAGTGGTTTTCCAGGGGATAAATATCCTCCAATGATGCTATTTTATGCTTTAACTGCACCAGGTCATACTGTTGATGAAGTGGCTAAGGCTTTGCAAGCGGAAATTGCTAAGTTGAAAACTGAGCCTGTTTCGGAAATGGAATTGTCACGAGTAAAAACTCAAGCTAGAGCCGGGTTGTTGCGATCGCTAGATTCTAACTCAGGTATGGCTTCTTTGTTAGTAGAATACGAAGTAAAAACAGGTAGTTGGAAAAACTTGTTTAAAGAGTTGGAAGCTATAGAAGCTGTAACTCCTGCTGATATTCAACGAGTAGCTAAAGCAACTTTTGTCCCGGAAAATCGTACTATTGGTCGTCTGCTACCCAAGGAGAGTTAAAGATGATGAAACCGCAGAGACGCAGAGGACACAGAGGGGAATTTTCTATATCCCGGAAAAGGTTAAAACGTAAAAGAAAAGAGAGAGGTTTTTCTTTGTTGAATATCCGTTCTAAATGGTTGGTGGGAATTTTCAGTTTGGTAGTTGCTTTAGGTTTTCTCGCTTTTAGTTTTGACTTTTCGGTAGCAGCAACTACAGCCAAGCATTATACCGAATTGACGTTTCCCCCATTGCCAAAAGTGCAAGTTCCGGCTTACACTCGCTTTCAATTAAATAATGGAATGATCGTGTATTTGATGGAAGATCGCGAACTTCCTTTGGTGAGTGGATCGGCAATAATTCGGACTGGCGATCGCTGGGAACCAGCTGATAAAATTGGTTTAGCCGGAATTACTGGTACGGTAATGCGGAGTGGCGGAACCAAAACCCATTCACCAGATCAGTTAAATCAATTGTTAGAACAACGCGCCGCTTCTGTAGAAACTTCTATTGGTGAAGTATCTGGTAATGCTAGCTTTAATTCCTTAACTAAAGATTTGCCGGAAGTGTTTAGTTTGTTTGCAGAAGTCCTCCGCGAACCAGCTTTTCTGGAAGATAAATTGCAGTTGGCGAAAACTCAAATTAAAGGTGATATTTCCCGGCGTAATGATAACCCTGATGACATTACAGGTCGCGAATTTGAAAAACTAATGTATGGGGAGAATAGCCCTTACGCCCGGACTGTAGAATATGCCACGGTTAATAATATTTCCCGTGCAGATTTGCAAAATTTCTATCAGCAATATTTCCACCCCAACAATATAATTTTGGGAGTTGTGGGAGATTTTGATAGCAAAGAAATGCGTCAACTCATTGAAAGTAAGTTCGGTGATTGGGCAAAAAATGAACAGCTGAAAGTTCCTCCTTTACCAGAAGTTTCGCAAGCAAAAACTGGGGGAATTTTCTTTGTTAATCAGCCGCAAATGACCCAAAGTTACGTGCAAATGGGACATTTAGGTGGTTTACTGAATAATCCTGATTATCCGGCTTTAGATGTGATGAGTGGCGTTTTGAATGGTTTTGGCGGGAGGTTGTTTAACCAAATTCGATCGCGCCAAGGTTTAGCTTACAGTGTTTATGGTGCTTGGAGTCCCCGCTTTGACTACCCAGGTGTCTTTGTCGCAGGTGGACAAACTCGTTCTGACGCTACCGTACCCTTCATTAAATCAATCCTCGCAGAAATTCAGCGCATCCAAACCGAACCAGTCACCCCCCAAGAACTCGCCCTCGCTAAAGATTCTGTACTCAACTCCTTCGTTTTTAACTTCCAAAAACCCGCCCAAACTCTCTCCCGGTTAATGCGCTACGAGTATTACGGCTACCCCGCAGACTTCCTCTTCCGCTATCAACGCGACGTGGAAGCAACAACCGCGGCTGATGTGCAGCGTGTCGCCCGTCAATACCTACAACCAGGAAAGTTAGCCACCTTAGTAGTCGGTAATTCTAATGCAATTCAGCCACCGCTAACTGCTCTCGTTCCAGAAATTACTAACGTGGATATTACAATTCCACCCCCAACTAGTACTACTACTCAAAGATAAATCGGCGAAAATACTAAATAATTTGGGAGAGAAAACCTTGGCTTTTCTCTCCCATTTTTTTGAGATTTTTTTCATTACGTAAATTCCGCAATCATCAAATGACCCAGCAATCGATCGTTGAGCTAAGTTTACAAGAAATTAATATTTAAATTACAAAAAAATCACATTATTTTTTAGATAACTTCATCAGAAATTACTGAACTTTTATGCCTTTTTAAACAAGTACTGAATAGCATATAGAAGAGTTTTTACTGATTACTTAAGTACAAGCTTGAAAATTCGCTCTTCTGCGACACTTGGGAAAAAAATTATGTTATCAAAGCTGCCTCACACCAAGCATTTTTTATTAGTTGTCACTCCCTTAGTTGCTAGTTTTTCTGTTGCTAGTTCGGCTAGTTTAGCGGCTACATTAGCTTTCTCTGAATCCAGATTTGAGTTAAAAGATTTTAGCCATACTCCTTTAGACACAGCAACTTTAACTGATACTCAAACATTGGCAATTTCAACTAGCGGTGACGTGACTGCTTTTGCTAATGCTGAAGCCCTATTTATTCCTGATGAAACTAAAGCAGAAAACTTCTCTTTGAGTACTGCTCAAGGTGAAGGTGTAGAATATCTTGGTGTAGCAGAAAGTTTAGCCGCAGTTATTGGTTATGACTTTCAAGTAAATCCTGGCGAGTTTTCTTTCAATTTCCGTGGTGCGTTAAACTTAGGAACTGCAATTGAGAATGAAAAATCAGAAAGTGCGAATGCTTATGGTAATATTCTTTTCCAACTAGTTAACAGCGTTACTGGTGAAGTGATCGATTATTTTGCGTTGTATGGTGGTTTAAATACTCCCGGTGAAGGCGACTATCTCGACTATGAATATAGTGGCAATATTACATTCACGGAAGAGCCAGATTTAACAACCGATTTTAACAGTAATACTGAATTTGCGATCGCTTCCGTTAAAGGAACATACTCCCGCACTTTCGACAGTTTAACTTATCTGACTTTACTGGAAGTTAAAAATAACGAAGTTGCAGTTAAAGCACCTGAACCTTCTGCTACCTTGGCTTTACTCTTTTTCTCGATTTTAGCCATTAGTTACGGTGCTAAAAACAAGCTAACTAACTCTAAAACAAAAATCAACTAGTTGACTCTGATAAGGTAATTTGAGTTGTGAGAGAAATGTTTTTAGGGTATCCGACTAGCTTAGCGATCGTTTAACATCAGAAGAAGCGGAAACAGAAAAAACCGAACTTCTCACAACTCATTGAGAGTTTCTTTTCAGAAATTTACTGATAATTAACTAATTCATGTTGCCAATCTGGCAGATTTCTACAAGACAGCATGAGCTATATTGCGATCGCCGAAAATGCTGGTTTGCATCGCAATTCACTCCTTATATATATGTTGGTTTGGGATTGGTTTTGTTGGTGCGATCGGTAAAACTCAACATTCCCTCAACTGAGAAAAGCTGCCAAAATGGCAACATTAATACCAGATTCCCATTTATACTTCTCAGACATAACAACTTAACTACCCTTAATTACTGATCCTTCAAGACTCGTTACTTTCATATCCATCGATTTAGGCTAATTCATAAGTGCAAAAACATCAGGTAGAAGGTATATTTACCTTCTACCCTTTATTTTGTCTAAAAGAATGCTCATTTCCTTAGTAATAAAATACATTGCCAAAATGGCAACATCAGCCAAAATACTTGGGATATTATTAGAAATTTATTTCCATGTTCATGCTTTTGAACCAACTCTAATATAGTAGTTTAAAAGTTTCAAATCCTGTTCAGTAAGTAGTTCCAGCTACTTTCTATTTCTTTGATTAGTCAGGTTTTTACCACTTAATTAATTTCCTAATTAATCTGCCAAAATGGCAACACAGGTTTGATTAACCTAGCTATCTTATATACAGAACAACCAAAGGTTGATTCTCAACAAAGAACCCACAAAACACATAACACAAGGGAGACAATCCAATGATTATTTCTGATTTAAACTACTTAGAAACCGCTGAATCTTCTGTTAATGGTGGCTTCAATTTGGGATTTGACTTCAGCAAAGTCTATTTCAATGAAATTCTA
>NZ_JBHFNS010000083.1:0-12197 GCF_041929135.1 Floridaenema fluviatile BLCC-F154
AAAAAGAACTTTTAAGTGTGGCAATTGTGGGGTGGAAATTGAGCGAGATCTTAACGCCAGTATCAATCTAGAAAACTGGCATCCAGATATTGATTATCCTTTAACCGTCAGTTCGACGGGGTTAGCCTGTGGAGAATCTAATCAACTTAATGGCGCTGCTATTAAGGATTCTACGAAGCAGGAAGCAAACATCAGTCTACTTAGGTAGATTTGAGTAGGTTTTGCAGAACGGGTAGCTAATCTGCACCCAAAGTCCTAGTACGGTAATCTACCCAGCAATACGACCTCTGGTAAATGCCCAGGAAAGAGAGAACGCGATAAATTAGAAGAGTGTAAAGAAGTTGTAACAAAAAAGTGATTAATCAAAGAAGCTGTAGACAATGACTAAAGTTGTGACTAAGAACGACTAAAGTCGCTACTACGAACGTTAGTGTATTTCTTTGAGATGAAAGCTTTTTAAGAGGCTGGGTTATATGTACAAAAAACTACTTTCAGCTATGAAACCACTTGTCAAACCTCTGATTGTTGTTGGTCTGGTGCTCACCTTAGCATTAGGTCACGCTGATGGGGCTTTAGCCGCCCGGAGTGGTGGGCGCATTGGTGGTGGTTCTTTTGGTGTCCCTAGCCGCACTTATTCTGGGCCTCGCAGTTATGCACCTGGGCCTTCTGGAGGATATTATCCTTATGGTGGTGGCGGTTTTGGATTTCCGTTCCTAATTCCATTTTTTGGATTTGGGGGCGGTTTTGGTGGTTTGTTTACCATCATTATCTTTTTAACTTTGGCTAACTTTTTGGTACAAACCTTCCGTCGCGTTACCTTTGGTGAATCTGAAGAGTTAGGATATTCTAGCAACCCCAATGTATCTGTAGCGAAATTGCAAGTTGGTTTGTTGGCGAATGCGCGGAGTTTGCAAGCCGAACTAAATCAAATAGCTGAAAAAGCAGATACAGGTTCTCCTGAAGGTCGCGCCGAAGTAATCCAAGAAGCTACATTAGCTTTATTGCGCCATCCTGAATACTGGGTTTATGCAGGTGCGGAAAGTCAACAAGCACGTTTAGCTAGTGCGGAAGCGCAATTTAATCGCTTTTCCTTAGCAGAACGGAGTAAGTTCACCTCTGAAACTCTGTCTAATATGAATAACCTGTTGAAGCAAGGGACTCCGAATGCTGCTTTACCAGGTGGTGAAACTTCTGGTGCTTTGGTAGAAACACAACAAGAGTCAGGTGAATATATTGTGGTGACTCTGTTAGCGGCTACTTTGGGCAAAGTGGAATTACCAAAAGTGAATAGTTCAGAAGATTTACGTCAAGCTTTGCGTTTGTTTGGTGGTATTCCCGGAGATCAATTGTTAGCAATGGAAGTTCTCTGGACTCCCCAAGCAGAAGGCGATACTCTTTCTTCTGATGACATGATTGCCGAATATCCGAATTTGAAATTGATTTAATTTGGGTTTTTGTGAATCGCTAATTTGATCCCCCCTACCCCCCCTTACCAAGGGGGGAACTTTTTTCAAAGTCCCCCTTATTTAGCCTTCAAAGTCCCCCTTATTTAGCCTTCAAAGTCCCCCTTATTTGGCCTTCAAAGTCCCCCTTATTTGGCCTTCAAAGTCCCCCTTATTTAGCCTTCAAAGTCCCCCTTATTTAGCCTTCAAAGTCCCCCTTATTTAGCCTTCAAAGTCCCCCTTATTAAGGGGGATTTAGGGGGATCAAATCAGGGTTATGTAAATTAACAATTAGGAAACCAATGTTTATCAAGTAATTGTTCCAGAGAATAAGGACATTGTTCGGGTAGAGAAGTAAGTTGAGTTTTTTTATGGACAATCAATAAAGCATTTTGGTAGATTTTGGGCAATTCATCTGCTAAATAATTTCGTAAATTAGTGGTAAGTTTATCTTCTAACTGAACCCTAAAAGTAATAATCTCTGCCGCCCAGTGATTGGCGTTTTTCTCTTTTTCTAATTGCCAAAATTGATACAGCATTAGATGAATAATAATCTGTAATAGCAAACTTTTAACAGCATTTCTTTCGCTGCGTCCCAATGCTTCCAACTCCTCAATTAAATTGTCATAATCTAAGTTTTCTAAGTCACGGTTTTTGAGTAGCTTAACCATTTCTGTTAACCAGCGATCGTACTCATTTTCATAAAGTTGTTTTAGATTTAGTATTTTAGTTTCCATATCATTTTTTTAGCTGGTTTTTTTGTACTTTAATATTGAGATATTGCAGGTTGAGGCAGAGTCTCTGTTTTTTCATTTAAAAGGATTCACAATTTCAAGTTGATTAGCAACCGATACAACCAGATATTCGAGTCTATAAAAATGACTTTATCACTCATAGACTGCGATCGTGAATTTCATCTCGTGTTAGTTGTTTGTGTCCTTTAACGCTAATTGGATTTTTGGCTAACTTATCCATAATTTTCCAATTTTGCTGCTGTTTGTTGTTAATCAAAACTATTACTTTCACTTGCTCATCATCTTGCAATTCCTGTTTGTATTCATCAGGAATTTGAATTTTTCCCTCTTTTACGATCGCTTGAAACTTCACTGCCTGCATTTACATTTCCCCTTTCTTTTAAATCAGTTACTTCATTGCTTCAGCCTTTTTTCCGCACTTTGGTAACGGATAGATTCAGCGAGGAAGAAAACAACGCCAGAAATCAAAATTAGGATGACACTGAGAGCATTAATATCGGGTTTAACACCTGTACGAATGCGGCTAAAAATTTCCATTGGTAAAGTAGTTGAACCGCTACCAGCAGTAAAACTAGCAATTAAAAAGTCATCTAAACTGAGGACGAAAGCGAGGAGACAGCCGGAGATGATTCCGGGCATGAGTTCGGGTAATAATACTTTTAAGAATGCTTCTCTGGGAGTTGCGCCTAAGTCGAGTGCAGCCTCTTCTAAGTGGGGGTCTAAATCTGCGAGGCGGGTAGACACAACTAATCCGACGTAGGCGAGACAAAAGACGACATGGGCGGCGACAATAGTCCAAATGCTGAGGCGGATTTGAACTACGGCGAGGAAGACTAGGGTGGCGACTGCGATCGCAATATCTGGAATAATCAAAGGCAGATAAGAAACCCCCCGATACAAACCCTTTCCCCGAAAGCGATACCGCGCCAAACCTACAGCCATCAAAGTTCCAATCACAGCCGCAATAGCCACCGAAGAAAAAGCCACAATCAAGCTATTCTGTACAGATGAGAGAATCCGCTGATCTCGAAACAGCTGTTGATACCACTTCAGCGTAAAACCTTCCCAACTAGCACTAAACCGAGACTCATTAAAACTAAATAAAGCTAGCACCAGGATAGGTAAATACATATACACAAACATCAGCAGCGAGAAAAGCAACTGCCAATAAAAGCGAGGTTTTTCCTGGGACTGTAGTTTAGGCATTAGCCCGTCTTCTGTTTCGTGCTTCACAACTTTCTAATTTACCGGATTGAGAGTTCTTTCTCTATTCTTAGATCTTGCACCGAAATTCGTATCCTGTGTTACGCGCAACCATAACACACCAAAAAAACCTCTTTTTTTCTCTTTCCTTCGTTCCCTTCGTGTCTTCGTGGTTCATTAAAAAAAGCTCATTTTGCTCTAAGTTATCTCAAATCGCTGACTTCTTGAGTAGCTATCCTTTTTGATTTGTGGGAAAGATTTTTTTTGAACCACGAAGACACGAAGGACACGAAGAAGAAAAAAGGGCTAAGGAGTCCTCACCACACAGACTAAGCGAAAACCGGAATCATACTAAATCCGGCTTCAATACCCCCATTATTCTTTAGTCCGCGTAGGCGGACTTTGTTTGTGTAGCAGCGATTTCAATCGCCCAATCATAAAGGGGGTAGCTTGGTAAAACCAGAAAAAAGCTAAGAAGTTCCGGCAAAACTATCAGCAGCTACTCGAAAACTATAAAGCCAAAACTTACTAAATGATTCATCCCAATCACGATTTGCACTACGACAACTCCAGGGATAATTGTTCCACAAAACCCCCCGTAACAGTCGTTTATTATAATCTCCACCATATTCCCACACGCTGCCATCATAAGGAGCATCATCATAACTATCATGCCAAGGATCGGCACACCATTCCCACACATTTCCGTGCATATCGTAAAGTCCAAAAGCATTCGGAGGAAATCTCCCCACTTCTTCGGTATAATTTCCGTGATAGTTTCCTAAATTAGCAGTAATTGTGTCGCCACAATAGAAAGGTGTGGTTGTTCCGGCGCGACAAGCGTATTCCCATTCTGCTTCGCTGGGTAATCGATAATTCTTACCTGTTTTTCGGGAAAGTCGTTCACAAAATTCTTGCGCTTCGTGCCAATCTACTTGTTCAACTGGTCGATTTGCTCCTTTAAAATAGGATGGGTCGGGATTTAAATCTAAATTTATTTTGGGTAAACTGGCGATAATTTCCCATTGTGCTTGAGTAACCACATATTTACCCAGGAAAAAAGGAGCAATTTTTACTCGATGTTGGGGTTTTTCGTTGGCGTAACCTTGATTTTTCGGTGAACCCATGATAAAAGTTCCACCGGGAATAAATACCATTTCTAATGTTATGCTTTTTCCTAATTCTTCAAGGAAA
This sequence comes from Floridaenema fluviatile BLCC-F154, assembly GCF_041929135.1. Classification (NCBI taxonomy): domain Bacteria; kingdom Bacillati; phylum Cyanobacteriota; class Cyanophyceae; order Aerosakkonematales; family Aerosakkonemataceae; genus Floridanema; species Floridanema fluviatile. Next base: position 4,595 of record NZ_JBHFNS010000083.1, read on the forward strand.
AATTCTGCTTGATGGCGTTCTGTTTTGAGTTTGTTTCCTTGTGCGTCTACGGTAATTACTTCAAATTGAAAAACCTGTAAGTTATTCCTCTGTTTAGCTTGAGGTTGCGGCGAATTTGGTTTTGCTGAATTTACCGAAAGCGGGTAATTCAAAATTTGTAAAACTTCTGCTGCTGACTGATATCTATCTTTTGGTAAATGCGCCAATAATTTATCTAAAACTTCCCCTAGTTGATTGCTAACTTTTACGCCTTTTTTCTGAAGATATTCCCGCCATAACCAACGTGCTTCATGAGAATTATATAATGGATCGTTAAGGTCGCCAAAAGTATCAGGAACGGGTAAGCATCCTGTTAATAACCGCACGCAAGTTGCACCTAAACTATATAAGTCGCTACCATAACAAGGATGACCTGACATTTGTTCAATTGCTGCGTATCCAAGGGTGTAAATTCCGGTTGCTGGTTTTGCTAAAATAGTCTGGGTTACTTGCTTTGCACCACCAAAGTCAATTAACATTAATTTCCCGTCTGTTTGGCGGCGAATTATATTGTCTGGTTTAATATCTCGATGAATGACTTTGTTTTCGTGAACGAATTGCAGTACTGGTAATAAGTCGGTTAAGATTTGCAATATTTGCTCTTCGCTAAATGTACTTTGTTGCAGTTCTTCTAATAAGGTTTTTCCTTGGATAAACTCTTCGACTAAGTAAAGGCGCTTTCCTTGTTCAAAGTAGGAAATCAGTCGGGGTATCTGGGGATGTTCGCCTAGTTCATACAGTCTTTTTGCTTCTTGTTTAAAGAGTTCTGCTGCTTTGTTTAGTGCTGCTGTTCCTTGCACTTGGGGGACAAATTGTTTAATCACACAAGGATCGTTTAATCTATCAATATCTTCTGCTTGATAGGTTCTGCCAAATCCTCCTTCGGCAATTAATCTGATTACCCGAAAACGGTTTCTAAACAATGCACCAAGGTTGTTTTTACCGCAGTAACTACAGAAGCGATTGCTGTCAGGGTTAAAGGGATTTGAGCAATTTGGATTTTGGCATATTTCCATAAGGTTAGCTACTCTTTTGCTGGGCAGAAAGGGGAATTACTTTCTACTTCACAGAGGTTTTTTAGTTAGAAAATTTAGTATATATGGGCGCACCTTTTCCATTATCTAGATAATATCATGTCAAGTGAGTTTTTACTAGTACCTAATTGTTAAGTTTTTCGGAAAAAATCGCTTTTTTTAGGGAAAGGGTGTGCGATCGCTCTTAATCCAAAAGCTCCGATTCTTCGCCAGGGAAAAAGTTAAAGTCCAATGCCTGATTTAATTCATAAGGGCATTCAGAATGATTCTATTAATTGATCTACATCTTCTAGCTGCGAAATTTCCGGTAACAAGCTTAATCCACTTCTGGGAGGCTCATGATCCAGTCGATAAACTGGAATAAATTTATGCCCAGTCCCCAGTCCCCAATCCCCAGTCCCTAATCCCTAACGCTGAGGAGTTGATTCACCAAATCGGATTAAAAGGCCGATCGCAATACTAACTGCCATAATTAATAACATACTCAAAGCTGACCCAAATCCCCAATTTTGTGTTGCGCCTAAAAATTGGTTATAAATCAGTCGAGAAACGGTCATACTAGAAGCACCACCGAGCAATTCTGGATCGATAAAATCGCCTAATCCGGTAATAAAAACTAGTAAAGAACCAGCGGCAATTCCGGGTAAAGTTTGCGGTATGGTAACTTTAGTAAATGTCTGAATTGGATTTGCACCTAAGTCTGCTGCTGCTTCTAATAATCTCCGGTCTAATTTTTCTAAAGAAGCATACAAAATTAATACCATGTAAGGTAATAATCCGTAACTCATACCGATCAAAACTGCTGTATCGGTGTAAAGAATATCTAATGGGGGAATGCCAATAGTACCAAGGATTGTGTTTAAAACTCCGCTGCGCCGTAAAATAGTAATCCAGGCATAAGTTCTTAACAAAGAAGAAGTCCATAAGGGTAAAACAAAGGCAACTAATAGGAGATTTCGCCATCTTTTTGGACTTAATAAGGCAATCCAATAAGCTACAGGAAATCCTAAAAGTAAGCAAATTATTGTGGTTCCGAAGGCTAAAAAGAGCGATCGCCCAATTACCCTCAAATATACTGGCTGAAATGCTTGAATATAGTTCTCAATTCCCGAAGGATTTACTACCTGTCCAGGTTTAATTCCCGGAACTAAACTTAATTCAAAAATTACCAGGGTAGGCAATACTAATAATAGTAATAACCATAACCCCGCAGGCCCTAATAGTACTAGAGGTTCCCACCAACGCTGACCAAGTTTTCCACTGGGACTTTTGACGGGGACAGGTTGGTTAGAACTGGGATTTACAGGAATTTGGGTAGACACGGTTTGATTGTAGGTTTGAGGTTTTCGATTGGAGATTTTAGCTGCTTCTTAGTCTAGTCCAGTAGTTTTCGTAAACTTCGCTGAACTTACCGACTGGCGTAATTCTTTCGGCTCTTTCTAACACTGATTCCGGGGGAAATAAGGTGTTATTTTTAGTAATTTTTTCTGGTAATTGTTTTAATGCGGTATTATTTGCTGTGGCAAAGTTTAAGGTTTCGGTAACTAATGCTGCCACCGAAGGTTCTAACATAAAATTAATCCAAGCATAACCTGCTTCGGGATTGGGTGCGCTTTTGGGAATTACCATTGTGTCTGTCCACAAGGATGTTCCACTGCGGGGAATGACATATTTTAAATCTGGGTTTTCTTCGATTACTTCCATTGCATCTGCTGAATAACCCATCGCAATTAATAAGTCTCCTGCTAAGATTTGTTCTTTCCAAGCATCGGTGGTAAAAGATGCGATCGCAGGTTTTAATTCTCGCAATTTCTCATAAGCTTGTCTCACTTCTTCGGGATTAGTTGAATTATAAGAATAACCCAGCGATCGCAAAGTCGCCCCCATCACCTCCCGCACATCATCCATTAAAGTCATGCGTTTAGATAGTAAATCTTTATTCTGCCACAAATAATTCCAATCTTCTGGGGGAGTTTGCAGTTTTTTGCTATTATAAATTAACCCGGTTGTTCCCCAACTCACAGGTACGCTGTGACGGTCTCCTGGGTCATATTCGGGATTTTTAAATTTGGGCATCAAATTATTTAAACCGCTAATGCGATCGCGGTCTAATTCTCGTAATAAACCCAGTTCTATCATTTGTCTGACCATATAATCAGAAGGATAAATAATGCTATAATCAGCACCACCACCTGCTTGAACTTTAGCTAACATTGCTTCATTAGAATCAAAAACATTAGCTACTGCTTCTATACCTGTTCTTTCGGTAAATTGATTCAGCAATTCGTTATTGGTGTAACCAGACCAAGTATAAATATATAACTTATTAGTATTACCTTTTTCCGTAGCAGCAGGTCTTACTTGAGCTAACGTCCAGCCACAACTTGAAAGAATGATTCCTGAAGTTGCTGCTACTGCGGTTTTGAGAAATTTACGTCGTTTTAGAACCAGACTTTTCATTGTTATTGGTGTAGATGGCGAGCGATTTTTTCTACTACTTTAACAGTAGCGCACTGATTGTTCTAAGGGTAAAGGTTCCCCAGTTTCCGCATCTGTATTTTGACAAGCAAACAGCATTTCCGGGGAAAGTTTTTCAAATTCTAAACGATCGTCAACTGATTTGAGAATATAGCCGCGGAGTTCCTTATAAGGTAAGCGAGTTAGCCGATCGATTTCCGCAGTAAAGGAACGTAAAATCAGAGAACCATAAGGATGACAACCTTGGCTAATTTTTCGGATAAACAAGCCTTTGATGTGAGGATCGTAACCATATTTTACTTCGTCTGCTTCCCTAGTTAAATCCACCACAAAACATTCTCCCTCACTGTTAAGGAAAGTAGCGATCGCTTTCCCCAAACAGTGAGATTCTAACTCTTGGAAAAATTGTTCTAATCCCAGCATTTTACTCTTTATCCTGATGAATTGGGCATCATTGAATCAGAGGAAGTTCTGGAGTTAATTTGCTAAAGTTTACTGAAATCGAGAGGCTTTTAATTATTGACTAAAGCCAGACAATCGTGAGTATTCCAATAAACATAGACAGGCTGATTTACATCTGGTAAAGTAGCGAAATTATTAGCTTGCATTACCGTCATGCGATCGCCAGAATCCAGTTCTACCAAACAATGAACATGAGTGCCCATATACATAACATTTTTTAACTGTCCAGCAAAACAGTTACTTTTCACACAAGGAGACTCAAAACTGAGTTTAATTTTTTCCGGTCGCACACTCACCACTACGGAATCTTGCGACTGAAAAACGGGAGTAGATTCCTGTTTTTGGACAAAGATTTTCATTTTATTATCCGTCAAAACTTGTAAATCTGAACCCTCACTAGCAATTACCCGACCGCGAAATAGATTAGTATCGCCAATAAAATCTGCCACAAAAGCAGTTTGGGGACGCTCATAAATTTCGCTAGGAGTACCAATTTGTTCGATTTTACCTTCGTGCATGACTGAAATCCGATCGGACAAACTCAAAGCCTCCTCTTGATCGTGAGTCACCATGACAAAAGTTAACCCCAAATCTTGATGAAGATTTGATAATTCTACTTGCATTTCTTTCCGCAGTTTCAAATCCAAAGCGCCCAAAGGTTCATCCAATAACAACACAGCGGGACGATTAACTAAAGCCCTAGCCAAAGCTACCCGTTGCTGTTGGCCCCCCGAAAGCTGAGTGGGAAAACGATTAGCATAAGATTCCATTTTGACTAATTTCAGCGCACCTTTGACGCGATCGGCAACCGCAGCCTTGGGAAGACGCTTAATTCGTAACCCAAAAGCCACATTTTCCCACACCGTCAAATGATTAAACAAAGCATAACTTTGAAATACCGTATTTACCGGACGGCGATAAGGCGGAACATGAGTCATCGACTGATTTTGAATCAACACCTCACCAGCAGAAGGCGACTCAAAACCAGCAATTAAACGTAAGGTAGTGGTTTTACCGCATCCAGAAGGACCAAGAATACTAAAAAATTCGCCTTGGTGGATATTCAAATCAACCCCGCGGACAGCAGTTTCTCCATTAAAAACCTTAAAAACCTTACGCAGTTCAACATCCAGCGCATTGTGAGTGTATTTAGCATCTTGATTCTGGACGGCAATTTGAGACATAATGGCGACTTCCTGTAGCGTTGCCTGAGTTACAAGTTAAAACAGAGTGAATCAGCTGATTCAATGGCAAAATAGTTCTTGGCTTATTTTGACATTCTGCCCTAAGCTAAAGCCAGATGCACAGCTGGTCAAAAATAAACAATGGGTGCTATTTCTTAAAAGTATTGTTTTGCTAGCGGCGATCGCTCCCGATCTAAATCTCAAATCATTAGGATTTTCGGCGTTTAACATCTGTGAATAATTCTGCTATATGGCTCTGATTCAGTCTTCCTCACTAGAAAACCAACTGAAAACTCGTACCGTAGGACGTAGTTACCAATCGCTAATTGTCATGTTAATTATCTCCCTGCTTCTCGTGGGAGCCCTTGGTAGTCGTATTGCTTACCTACAATTGGTAGAAGGAAAGCGCAACCGGGAATTAGCAGAAAACAACCGGATTCGTTTGATGCCCAAACAACCGGAACGCGGTAACATTTTCGATCGCAAAGGCAAAATTCTCGCTAGTAGCCGTCTAGCACGTTCAGTATACCTTTGGCCCCTAGTCAACAAAGAAACCCATTGGCCCAAAACCCGCCAACGCCTATCCGAGATTTTAGACATTCCCGAAGCAGATATTCAAAAAAGAGTTGCCGGAAGCGAAAACTCTTCCACCCTAATCAGAATTGCCAGAGATATTTCTCCCGAACAAATTACCGCCCTAGAAGAATCCAGAAATCAACTAGAAGGAGTCAGCGTTGATATTGAAGCCTTAAGGATGTATCCCCACGGCGAATTAGCGGCTCATGTACTCGGTTATACAGGAGAATTAAGCGATGTCGAACTCTACAAACGCCGCGGTCAAGGATACCGAATGGGAGATATTGTCGGGCAAATGGGAGCCGAATATGCCTTTGAACCCGCCTTACGGGGTACTTGGGGCGGTCAACAGGTGGAAGTAGACGGACGGGGGCAAATCGTCAGGATTTTGGGCGAAAAGCCCTCTACGCCAGGGAAAAACGTGCAATTAACCCTAGACGTGGAATTACAAAAGGCAGCAGAAGCGGTTTTAGGAGAACATAAAGGCTCAATCATCGCAATGGATCCTAGAAATGGGGCAATTTTAGCGATGGTTTCCCGTCCTGCTTTTGACCCAAACATTTTTTCCTCGCGCATTAACAAAGACACCTGGAGAAAAGTCCAAGCAAAAGATCATCCTTTTGTCAATCGATCGCTCCAAGCATTTCCCCCCGCCAGTACGTTTAAAATTGTCACCACAGCAGCGGCATTAGAATCAGGTAAGTTTTCCCCGTACACCGTGTTACCAACCTACCCAGCAATTAGGGTTGGGGGAATTTGGTTTGCAGATTGGAACCGCGCCGGATTTGGGCCCTTGGGATTTGTCGGAGCAATGAAGTGGAGTAGCGACACTTTCTTTTACCAAGTGGGGATGCGAGTTGGTGGGCCAACTTTGATTGATTGGACGAGAAGATTTGGCTTTGGGAGGGAAACAGGATTTGAGTTGAAAAAAGAAGAAGTTGCTGGTTTAGTCCCGGATAATCAGTGGAAACTGAAGCGGCTGAAATACGAATGGACGGTTGGTGATACTGTGAATATGTCGATCGGTCAAGGCTTCCTCCAAACCACACCTTTACAAGTAGCCGTCATGTTCGCCGTCCCTGCCAACGGTGGCTTTTTAGTCAAACCCCACATTCTCAAAGATAACGAAGAGTCGAAAAACTGGCGGGAATCATTAAACATGAAGCCCAAAACCGTGGAAGTCATCCACAAAGGTCTACGCGCCACCATCACCAGTGGCACAGGACAAGCCTTAAATGTGAAAACAATTCCGCCAGCGGCGGGCAAAAGCGGCACCTCCGAAGTCGGACATGGCAAAAAAGTCCACACTTGGTTCGGTGCTTATGCCCCAGAAGACAAGCCGGAAATTGTCGTAGTCGTATTTGGCGAACACTCCGGCGGCGGTGGCGGTAGTTTCGCCGCCCCCAAAGTCCTAAAAGTTCTAGAAGCCTACTTCAAACAAAAAGAAGCCGCCCAAGCAAAGGAAAAAGGCAAAGGAAAAGAAAGCAAAAAGCAAAAAGCAGAAGTTAGAAGGTAGGAAAGGGGCTTCAGGGGCAGAGGGGCAGGGGAGCAGAGGGGCAAGAAAACTTATTAACTCAAAACTCAAATCTCACTCCTCCTTGCCTCCTTGTCCTCTTGTCCTCCTATCCCCCCAGCCCCGCGGCCCCGCTGCGCCTCGGCCCCCCTGCCCCGCAGGGGCACGGGGCCCCGGGGCCCCCCCTCCACCCGCGGCCCCGCCCGCCCGGGGGCGTCTGAGTTGCCATCTCACACAACCCGTGCCCCCCCCCCCCCCCCCCCCCGCCCCTCGGCCCCTGAAGCCCCTTTCCTACCTTCTAACTTCTGCTTTTTGCT
>NZ_JBHFNS010000089.1:0-36888 GCF_041929135.1 Floridaenema fluviatile BLCC-F154
CGGGCGCCGCTGGGGTACAATAAATATAAAAACCAAAAACACCCAAAACTAAATAAAAACATAAAACTAAAAACCAAAAACTCCCCAAACTAACTTAAAACCTAAAACTCCCAAAACTAACTTAAAACTTCTCCCCTGCCCCCCTGCCCCCCTGCCCCTCTGCCCCCCTGCCTTTAGTTGGTGCTAGTTTGAGCTAAAACTCTCTCTAGGACTTGTTGATAGGCGTTTTCTACGTTGCCTAAGTCGCGGCGGAAGCGGTCTTTGTCCATGACTCGTTTTTGGGAGTCGGTTTCTGACTGGTTCCAGAGGCGACAGGTGTCGGGGCTGATTTCGTCTGCTAGGAGGATTTGTTGGGTTTCATCTAGGCCAAATTCTAGTTTGAAGTCTACTAGGGTGATGCCGCATTGGTTGAAGAATTCGCTAAGAATTCGGTTAACTTCTAGGGAAAGACTTTTTAGTTGTGCGATTTGTTCCGGTGTGGCTATTTCCATTACTAGTATGCGATCGCTAGTCAGTAATGGATCGCCTAATGCGTCGTTTTTATAATAAAATTCCACTAAGGGTTTTGGTAAAATTTTCCCTTCTGGTAATCCGGTTTGTTTACAAAGACTTCCGGCGGCAATATTTCTCACGACTACTTCTATGGGGACGATTTGCACGCGCCGCACTAACATTTTGTCTGGGGCTGTTTGTTCGATCAAATGGGTGCGAATTCCCTGTTGTTCTAGAAGTTTAAATAGGTGAGTGGAAACGGTGCAGTTAATTTGTCCTTTGCCTGCAATTTGTCCTCTTTTTTGGGCGTTAAATGCTGTTGCGTCGTCTTTGTAGTGCGCTAGCAAAATTTCTGGTTTGTCGGTTGTGTAAATGATTTTGGCTTTGCCTTCGTATAGTTTTTCGTTCATGGTAATTTACCATTTAGTTTTGGTGTTTTTTTATTGTCGATCGCAATCAAAACTTTTGGTAATTAGTTGGTAATTAATTAATATCTTTCCCACCATTGGACTCTGCCTTTTGCCTTTTGTCTTTATTTGGTGGTCATTTCATGAACGCCGTCCCATTCTTTAGCGGGAGGTTGGCTCAGATAGGTTTTGGCTCTTTCGAGGTGGATGTTCAGTGCTGCGTCATTTGGTTGAAATTTTTGGGCGATTTCAAATTGGGTGATTGCTTGAGAGAATTCGCGGTTGAGGAATGCTGCTCTACCTATGTTGTAATGGTATAAGAATTGTTGGGTTTCTTGGTCTAGAGGTTGAGAGCGATCGTTAATTAAGCGATAAATTTTCACAGCTTCTTGTTTGCCTTTGACGCGAATTTTATCTAATTCCTGTACCCAAATATGTTGGTGGCATAAGTTATAAGTAAACTCACTTAAAATAATATCGCATCGATACTCTTTAGTCACGCCTTCTAAGCGAGAACTTAAGTTAACTCCATCACCAATTACTGTATAGTCCATGCGTTTATGGGAGCCAATATTTCCTGAAACTACTTCTCCTGAACTAATGCCAATCCCAATGGCTATTACTGGCTGATTTTTGGCTCGTCGTTGCTGATTAAATCTAGCTAAACGCTGACGCATATCTAAGGCTGTTTTAACGGCTTTCCAAGCATGATCTTGTAATGATAATGGTGCGCCAAATACTGCCATTAAAGCATCGCCAATAAATTTATCAAGTGTGCCTTCATGGTCAAAAACTGCTTCTACCATTGTTTCAAAATACTGATTTAGTAGCGATACTACTTCACCTGCGCCTAAGTTTTCTGTAATTGTGGTGTAGCCGCGAATATCAGAAAATAAAATCGTGACTTCCTTTCTTTCTCCAATCATTAAAGTGTCTTCTGCTTGCGCCATGACTCGTTCTGCAACTCCGGGAGTCATGTAACGATACATGGCGTTTTTCATTCTTTTTTGTTGGGAAATATCTTCTAAAACTACTAATCCTCCTCGCACTTCTCCGTCTGGATTTGTCAAAGGTTTAACTGAAAGATTCACGCTGCGTTCGATGTTTTTTATTTGTTCTTTGGGGATTTTTTCGGGAATTTCTTCTTCTGTATTTAAGAGGAGATTTTCGCTGGTTTGAGGTGATTCATTCCAAGGTATGTAATAGTCGGGGTTGGTGCGATCGGGAATTGCTAAAATACATTGGCATCCTACTATTTCATGCCCATTTTGTTGAGTTATTTCTTCCAATTTTATTTGACTTGTTTCTGGGGCATAAATTTCTTGAATCCATAAACCTACGGTTAAACTTTGTTCGGGTACATAGTGATTTGCGCCATTTTTCAAACTATCTTCTAATCTCATTTGTAAGTTTTCGATCGGCACTACTTCCCAAACTAATCGCCCCATTAATTTATGTTCCCAATTAGATTTATGAATTTTGTCGCTCGTTTGTTGTGGGCAACCCAATAATTCTAAAGCGGCATCATTAATAGTAACTATTCGCCCTATCATGTCGGTGGAAATTACGGCATCAGACAAGCTTTGCAGAATGTCTTTTTGATATTGTTTTTCCAGTAAGACGCTTTCAAAGAGTTTGGCATTTTCCAAAGCTATTCCGGCTTGAATATTAAATGCTCGCATAAACTCTTCGTCAGAAGAGGTAAAACTACCTTGATTTTTATTAATTAGTTGAGTTACACCAATTAAAGCCCCTGCGGAATTATAAACTGGTAAACAGAGAATGTTTCGGGTGCGGTAGCCTGTACGTTGGTCGGTGGTGGGGTCAAAGCGGGGGTCTTTGTAAGCGTCGGGAATGTTTAAAGGTTGACCTGTGGAAGCAACATAGCCAGCAATTCCCTTGTTAGCGGGAATGCGAATTTCAAACATAGTTTTACCATCGGCTGCGGCTACTTTTGTCCACAGTTCGTTAGTATCTTTAAGTAATAAAAATAGTGTACTGCGATCGGCCTGCATTAAATTACGGGCCTGTTCCATTACTGATTTTAAAGTAGTTTCCAGGTCGAGACTTTGACCTAGAATTTGTGTGGCTTTCAGTAAAGCATTAGCACCTCTTTGATTCCGTCCTGCCTGATAAAATAATTGGCAGCTTTCGAGAATTACGCCAATATCATCAACAAATCTCTGAAATTCTTTTTCGTCTTCCTCATTAAAAGGTAGGTCGCCAGCTTTATTAGATAGTTGAATTACCGCAACTATTTGCCCTTTACTACTTTTTACGGGCATACAAAGAATGTCACGGGTATGATAACCGAGTTGTTTATCCAAGTCAGGATTAAACAATGGATGGGTGTAAGCATCAGGGACAATCAAAGATTTTTCCGTGATAGCTACATGACCTGGAATACCTGCATTTAGAGGGAGACGAACTTCTAAAGGTTTGTCACTATTTGCTTGGGGTATTTTTGACCACAAATAACCCTTGGTGTTGTCAACCAAATAAATGGTGCTCAGTTCTGCTTGCAGGACTTGACCCATTTTCATGGTAATCACTTCTAAAATGTCTTCCAGCATGGTTTCTAGAGCTTCATTGTTAATCAGTTCAATAGCTCTGAGGAATTGCTGGAATTCAGCGGTGATGAAGTCGAGGAGACAAATAAATTCCTTGACGGAAATATTTCTGACTCGCTCAAGCAGGGCTTTAACCCGGTGCTGCTGAGTTAGCTGGGTTAACGTCGTTAAGACGCTACCAGTGTTGGGGAATGTCATACTCATGAGGTTTTACAGGGTGAAGCTTCTTTAAGTAAATAGAAGCTTGTTTCCATTTAAGGGAACATGGAAGTTACAGGTCGATCGAACGCAGAGGGTCTAAAAGGGGTAAAAGTCAAATTTTTGGGTCTTTTTCCCGATTGTATTTGGCTCTGCTGTTCTCTAAACTACTTGTTTTACCCTGACCCCTAGCCTAGCTGACCTACTTCCAGAAGAAAGTAGATGACCTAATACGAATGTATCTACATTAATCGGTGAGTTACAAGTATTTAAATCACAGGGAATTTTATATTGAGGTAGCTAAACTAGTTTAGCTACGTACAATACATTTAAAGTATGACAAACTCAGAAAAAGTAAGTTGTTTTAAGCTACCAAGCCGATCTTTTTCTGGTTCTTTTTCCCGACCAAAGTTTCCCCTTGGCTTTGTTTTAAGCAGCTTTGGGCAAGGTGGAGAAAGCTACGTTTTGATAGTAACGCTGTAGTTGTCTGGTGGCGGCTGCCCAACCCCAGTTTTCGGCTTCTTTCCGGGCGTTGTAGCGAAGGATTTCCCGTTCTTCTTGTTGGGCTAGGAGACGGATGGTGGCGTTGATAGCGCCTTGTTCGTCGGTGGGGTCGAAGAGGTAGCCGTTTTCGCCGTCGGTGACGATATCGGGGATGCCACCGGAACGGGCGGCGACGACGGGGCAGCCTGCTGCCATTGCTTCTAGGAGTACTAGTCCGAGTGTTTCGGTGCGGGAGGGGAAGATGAAGGCATCGGCGCAGGCGTAGGCGGAGGCGAGTTGTTTGCCGCGGAGGTAGCCGACGAAGTGGGTATTTGTTCCGGCGAAGTGTTTTTCTAGGGCTTCGCGGTTTGGGCCATCTCCGACTAGGGCGAGGCGTGCGTCTGGGATGGCTTCTAGTATGGGTTTGATGCGTTCGATTTCTTTTTCTGCGCCTAAGCGTCCGACGTAGAGGAGGAGGGGGGTTTCGGGGTGTCCTTGGCTGAGGTGCGATCGCATTTCCGGGCTGGCTGTGTCAGGATGAAATAATTCGGTGTCTACTCCTCTTTGCCATAAATCTACTCTTTCGATGCCGTGATTAATTAATTCTTGTACCATTGCGCTGGAAGTACAAAGATTTAATTCGGCTTGGTTATGGGCGGATTTTAAGAGTTCCCACAATACTCCTTCTAACATTCCTAATCCGTAATGTTGCAGGTATTGAGGTAGGTGGGTGTGATAGGAGGCGACGATCGGAATTTTTAAGCTTTTCCCATAAAATATCCCACCTAATCCTAAGACGGCGGGGTTAACTACATGAATAATATCTGGTTGAAATTCTTCTAGTGCTTTGCCGATCGCAGGTCGGGGAAATGCTAATTTTAGTTCTGGGTACAGAGGTAAAGGTACGCCAGAAACTCCGTAAATTTTGGCTCCTTTATATTCAGTAATTCCGTAATCTGGGGAGAAAATCAGTACTCGATCTCCGCTACGTTGTAAATGCTCAACTGTCTGGCAAAGACGAGTTACAATGCCGTCAATTTTTGGCAGAAATGTTTCTGTAAATAGGGCAATTCGCATCATGAGTCATTAGTCATTGGTCATTGGTCATTGGTCATTATTCATTGGTCATTAGTCATTGGTCATTAACTATATTCGTGCATTTGTCGATCTGAATTTAGTACTGGTTTTTAGTGATTAGTTTCCAGGTATTTATCACAAATGACGGATGACAAATAACGAATGACCAATGACAAATAACAAATGACAAAAGCCTATCTTCGCCAAGTAACTTTGGGGAGGATTTGGTTTTTATCGACTCGCTGTTGATACTTAACGGCGAAGTTTAACAGAGAGTCAATTAAGGCATCGGAGAGATAGTGAGGTTGTAAACCTAAGTCAAGTAAGTTGGTGTTTATGGCATTGAAATAATGTTCTTCTTTTTCAATGCGGGGGTTTTCCAAGTTTTCGATTGTTACTTTTAATCCCAATGCTGTACCAGCTTCTTTCACTTTTAAAGCTAGTTCAGCGACGTTAAATTGTTCGGTGAATTGGTTAAAGACACGGAACTCACCTGATTCAGCTGGATTTAAGATTGCCAATTCCACACATCTTACTGTGTCTCGAATGTCTAAAAATCCTCTGGTTTGACCGCCTTTTCCGTAAACTGTAATCGGGTGATTAATTGCTGCTTGAATGCAGAAGCGGTTCAGGGCGGTACCAAATATGCCATCGTAGTCTAGGCGGTTAATTAACAGTTCATCCATGCCAGTTTCTTCTGTCAGTACGCCGTAAACGACTCCCTGATTTAAGTCTGTGGCACGTAGTCCCCATATCCGGCAGGCGAAATGGATGTTGTGGCTGTCATGCACTTTGGACAGGTGGTACATTGAGCCTGGTTGCTTAGGATACGGTAAGGTATCTTTGCGTCCGTTATGCTCAATAGTGATGTATCCTTCCTCAATGTCTATGTTGGGTGTACCATATTCACCCATTGTTCCTAATTTCACCAAATGACAGTCGGGGAAATCTTCCTTCATGGCGTAAAGGATGTTTAGTGTTCCCGTGACGTTGTTGACTTGGGTGAGAACAGCGTGTTCGCGATCGATCATGGAAAATGGTGCGGAACGCTGTTCGCCGAAGTGGACGATCGCATCTGGTTGAAACTTGTGCAGTGCTACCTTGAGAAAATCGTAGTTGGTAATATCACCGATGAATAATTCGATGGTTTTCCCTGTAATATCTTGCCAACGCTGGAGGCGTTGCTGAATAGGTGCGATCGGGGTTAAGGTTTCCACACACAGTTCTAAATCCCAGTGTCGCCTAACTAAGCTATCTAGGATGCCAACTTCATGACCTTTGTTGGAAAGATAAAGTGCTGTCGCCCAACCACAATAACCATCGCCACCAATAACCAGAACTCTCATCTTGATTTTGTTAATCCTGCTTGCCGACACTCGCTAAATGTACCAGGTTTGTGTACCCTTTCAACCACTTAAGTCAATTTCTGGCTAGAAGATAGATCGAGGCAGATAAACAAAGGGATAGGAGGTTAGGAAAAATTTTTCAGCTGCGGGAAGTTTTCATAAATTTTTTTAAACTTTTACTTCGTCAGCGAAACTTGTCCAGCGCACGAAGTAAAATGGGCCAGCGAAGGAACCCCAGATGTGTTCGTCGGTTTCGGGGTCGCGTCCCCGATCGAGACTGATAAACTTTTCTCGATCGATTTCAAATTCGCTATCTAAGTAAGTGGTGCGTCCTTTGCGAACTACAAGGCAACTTTTTCCGGGTTCTACTTTACCTTTAAAACTGCTCCCAGTCCACTCTACAATCATGTTGCAGCCTGGTAGTTTCTCTAAATTGTCAATTTTGAGGTTTTCTAGTCGTTTCAAGTCGCGAGAAGCGCCATAAAATTCTTTTTCTGATTTGAGAGTATAATTTTCAATCTCAATGCGATCGTTTTTATCTATTAATTTCAGCACCCGGACTCGATAAGGGTCATTCAGCGAGTAATCATAAGCTTGCTCCACAAAGAAACTCACGCCAGAAAGTAGTTCTAAGGGCAAGGGACGCATACAAACGCGAATATGGGCATAAAAGGGCGGATTTTCAAATGCTTGTTCTTGATTACTAAAGTCTGCTGCCATCCATCGAGCTAAGGTGGCTATGTCAGTAGAATGAGTCATTTTTGGTCAAACACTAAAATTCCCAACTATTTTAAGGCAGAAGGCGGGGGTAGGGCAGGGGGGCAGGGGGGCAGGGCGGCAGGGGGGCAGGGGGGCAGAGGGGCAGAGGGGCAGGGGAGCAGGGGGGCAGGGGGGCAGGGGAGAATTCAAAACTTAAAACTCACCGATCTCACCACTTCCCCACCTCTCCTATTCGAGGAAGGATAAATTATTAATTACTCAGAATTTAGAAAGATTTAATTTTTAAATATATCAATTTCGTATGGCTTAATTCATAACTTAGTTGAATTAAAAGGGACAAATTTCATAATGAGAGATTATTGTAGCCCGCTAAAATTCTGGCTTTTAACTGTTTACCCCTATACAAAATGATTCTAATCATTGGTAAATCCAATGATTAATTTTGAACCTATAGAGCATTAGCAATGTAAATTAGTACTCAATACTTGTGGGACTGTGTTACTTATGCAACTAGCGAATCGGATCACATTTAATCACCTGCGGGGTGATTTATTTGGTGGTATTACGGCGGCGATCGTAGCTTTACCAATGGCGCTGGCATTTGGTGTGGCTTCTGGTGCGGGTGCGATCGCAGGTCTTTACGGCGCAGCGATTCTGGGTTTCTTTGCCGCTTTATTTGGTGGAACTCCCACCTTGATTTCTGGCCCTACTGGACCAATGACTGTGGTCATGACAGCGATCGTGCTCAATATGACTGCAAAAAACCCAGAAAATGGGTTAGCAATGGCTTTTACAGTAGTCATGTTGGCAGGTGTATTTCAAATCCTGTTTGGCATCTTGAAATTAGGTAAATTCATTACCTTAATGCCTTACACCGTAATTTCTGGATTTATGTCTGGAATTGGTGTAATCATGATAGTTTTGCAGATCGGACCATTTTTAGGACAAGCTAATCCGAAAGGTGGAATTGTTGGTGTAATTTCTGCAATCCCAACATTTACTCAAAACCTCGATCCAGTTGAAACTGCCTTAGCAACTTTAACATTAGCGATCTTATTTTTGACACCGAAAAAAATACGTCGTTTAGTTCCTCCCCAACTATTAGCACTAGTCATCGGTACAGTAATTGCAGCTGTATTCCTCAAAGATTTTGACCTGAGACTAATTGGTGCAATTCCTACAGGTTTACCAACTCCACAACTACCTGTATTCACCTTAGATCAAATGACCATCATGTTAGTTGATGGTGTCATGTTAGGGATGTTGGGATGTATTGACTCTCTATTAACCTCAGTTATTGCTGATAGCATCACCCGTACTCAACACGACTCTGATAAAGAATTAGTCGGACAAGGAATTGGTAATTTATTATCGGGAATTTTTGGTGCTCTTCCTGGCGCAGGCGCAACAATGGGAACAGTTGTTAACATCCAAGCGGGTGGCAGAACTGTTCTTTCGGGAATGCTTCACGCTGTAGTTTTGTTAGTTCTTGTTCTCGGTGCCAGTGGATTAACTCAGTTTATTCCTCAAGCAGTATTAGCAGGTATTCTGGTCAAAGTCGGGATTGATATTGTTGACTGGAATTTCTTAAAACGTGCTCACAAAGTTTCTTGGAAAGCAGCAGCAATTATGTACGGTGTGTTGTTACTCACTGTATTTGTTGATTTAATCGTTGCTGTAGGTGTGGGTGTATTTATTGCCAATATTCTCACCATTCAAAGTTTGGCAGATATCCAGTCTGATAAGGTGAAGGCAATTACTCATGCTGACGATCAAATCCCTCTCTCTTATGAAGAAAAGCTGTTGCTGAAGGAAGCTAAAGGGAGTGTTTTAATATTACATTTGGGTGGTCCAATGAGTTTTGGTGCTGCAAAAGCGATCTCGCAACGCCAAGCAATCATGGATGAGTACAACATCTTAATTTTGGATGTTAACGATGTGCCAAAATTGGGTGTAACGGCTACTTTGGCAATTGAAAAGATGATCGAAGATGCTACTCACAAAAAGGTGGAAGTTTTCATTGTTAGTAGCGGGGAAAAAGTTAAAACCAGGTTAGAACGCTTCAACATTTTAGATAGAGTGCCAGAAAATAATTTGGTTTCTACTCGCTTGGAAGCGTTGGAAAAAGCGGTAATGTATGTGAAGGGTGAAGTTGGAGTAGGTGCTGAAAGTAATGCTTACTCTCAAGCTGAAGAGAAAGACTTTTTGTCTGAAGATCAGTCTGCTGTTGATTCTACTTTAACGAAGAAAACTTTGTAATCTCTCAATTTAATAATTGATAAAGAACTCCAATTTCTTTAAGAAGTTGGAGTTCTTTTAATTTGTGCTGGTTGTTAGATTTCAGGTACGACTGAAGTCGCTACTACGAACGTTACTAGGAAGTTTTTAGTCGAAATAGGAGTAGTTGGGTTATTTGTTTTTCTTGGAAGTTATCATCACTGATTAATATTAAGCTTTGACTGCCGTCGGGTAAACGAGGGCCAAAGGTCATTCCTTCTAGGTTGTCTAATCTGATTCCTAATTCTTGCAAGTCCAAAAGTAATTGTTTTTTGATTGGTTGTACTGCTTTTATTTCACCTTTTAAGCTGGTGATGCGGGAGGTGTCGGTAGCTGCGCCAGTGAAGATTTGGTAAATTTTTGCGCCGAAACCTGTTAAACCAAACGATCTTTCTAAGCTGAGGAAATGTCCGCCTTGATCGATCGCTAACAATTCCGTTACCCCATAATACATTGCGCCTGGGGGATAAGGAGATAAGGAATAAAGATGTTCGGAAAGAATGATTGGTGGGCCATCACTAATCAGATAATGCAACAGGCGGCATTTAGTAATTTGTGGTTTATAGTTACCTTGTTCGTCTTTTTCTAATGGATCTTTGTCTTGCATTAATGCTGATTCGGTGACGGTAAATAAGCGAATTGGTTCGCCACTAGCTGGTAAAGATCCAGTAGGATTAAGTGTTAATGATTCAAAGCCTAAATTATTTTGAATTCCCTTTTGTTGTTCATTATTAGAATCAGGAATGTAGGTTTCTGGTATGGGTAAATTTTGAGTTAGTTTGCCAGTTTTTAAGTCGAATTCGCCAATAAATGGGGAAATAAGTTCGCGAGTAGCGCCTTCGCTGGAAATAAATAATGTTCCTTGGGGAGTGAGGGCAATTCCTTCGGGATCGATGCTACCTTTGGGGTAAGTTGCGCCGTCTTTGGTTTTGAGAAAGGTAACGTTTTCTATTTTTGCGTTTTGCAGTTTGCTGTTGTTTAGGTCTAACTTTAAGGTGTAAAATCTGGCTGGTGCGAGGTGGCTACGATCGTCCGAAATGACATAAAAGCGATCGCGCTGTCGGTCATAAGTGATTCCTGATAATCCCCCAACTGTTGTATCCTGAAATTTCATCTTGGGTAATTGGTATTCACCCAGAAATTCTAAAGATATGTCGAGAAATGTCCGCTGTTGAGCATTAATTCTTGGTAATGCACAAGATGATAACAAAGTCAATCCTATTAGTGTGAAACCTAGAATTAAGGTTCTGATGCTTTTTTTCACCAGTCAACTCCTGTCGGATAGATTACAGTTAGGGAGTGGAAACTAATTGCTATTTCCGATCTTCTTTATATTAGCCTGAGTGGATTTTAGATTATGAGCGATCGCCTACCACAAAAAATCAGCAAATTTTATTTTTCGGTTGTTTGTTCTTTGCTTTGGGTAATTTTGAGTTTTCCGGTTTATGCTCAAAGTAACAATGAGGAAGATCCAAATGTATTTCCTCCCGATCCTTTAGAGTTTAGAACTCTCGATCCGATGTTACCTGAGTCAGCACGAAATAAAAAACCGTTAACTGAATTAGAAAGGACAGAATTACAACAAGCATTAAATGAATTAAATCAACAAGCTACTGAGTTATTTCAAGCTGGTGATAAAGTAACAGCTTTTGCCGTTTGGTATCGAGAATTGCGTTTAACAAGAGTATTAGGATTTATACCAGAAGTGCAAGCTTTGGGGAGAGTTGGTGCGATCGCATGGCAAGAAAATTCCAGGGAAGACATTCAATTTATTACCCGAAGATTACAAGCAATTCAAACAGAAGCCACGGCAAAACCAATTGTAGAATTAGAATTATGGCGTGCTTTAGCAACAGCTTATGAACAAGTCAGAGCACCTGATAAAGCAGTTGTAGCTTATGAAAAAATTCTCCGCGCCGCTAGAGAAGCACAAAATGCAGATGAAATTGCGGCAACTTTAGTTAAAATTGGCGAACTAAGTTTAAATTGGTTTGATTACCAAAAAGCCTCTCTTACTTATAACGAATTGTTGAATTTAGCCAAGGAGCAAAATAATAGCGAACAGCAAATTACCTACTTAAAACAACTTGCTTATATTTACGAACAGTTAAAACAACCACTGCAAGTTATTAAGACTAATCAACAGTTAATTGAACTGTATCAAAACCTGCAAAATTTTACAGAAATTCCTGATTTAAAATTAGCGATCGGCAGCAAACTAGAATCCCTTGGACAAATAGAAGAAGCTGCTCAACAATACGAAGAAACTTACTCATTTGCTTGGTCAATTCAACAATATTCTGGTGCAGCAGATGCACTGAGAAAACTAGTAGCATTGCAACTTTCCCTCAAGCAAATAGACGCAGCATTAGAAACCAGCCAAGTACTTTTACAAACCGATCGATTAGCGCACAACTTCTACGGAATGATGAATACTTACGACCAAATCGCGCAACTTTATTTAGCACAACAAAACTATTCCCAAGCACTCGCGGCTTGGGAAAAAGGACTGGCAATTGCCAAACAATTAAGTTATCGAGAAGCTTACTTCAACAGACAAATTCAAGAAGTTAGTAGACAGATTACACCCGAATTTTAAAACTTAAATTTTTAAAAGAGATCTGGGTAAAAACCCAGATCAAAATTTATCCTAATGCACCTTAATTTCTCTGACATCTATATCTTAACTTTTGAATTTAATTGCTGTTTAAAAACACACACCACTAGATTTTTATAGATGCCTAATTTTGCCATTAATCCAAGATTGGCAACTCAAAAACAGTGAGAATTCATCTCTAAGCACTCATTACTTCCATTTGAAAATCAGAGGCTGTAACACTTGGAGCGCCACTTAATACAGCAAATTTACCACCATTTCCAAAGCCTAGTTCGCTACCATTCGGGTTATAGAATAAGCTGCCACTAACCGAGTCGTAAACAATTAAAGCATCGCTATTTGCTGCTATTAATTCCTCACTATTCGCTACTAAAACCTCATTATTTGCTGCTATTAACCCCTCACTATTTGCTACTGCTAAATCCTCACTAACAGAAACAGTAGCAAAAACTGTAGAAAAATCTGTCACTCCCGAAAGAGCAGAAAACATTTGTTGGGATAGGAGAATTTTATCCTCACCCGAAGTAAAGTCAGTGATAGTGTCTACCCCAAGAGAGCCATCGAAATTAGAAAGCGGGTCTACTTCTACAAGTCCAAAAGTACCCAATTCCGGCTGAAAAACTAAAGATGGAGGGGTGTGAAAGTAGAAAGTATCGCCACCAGCACCGCCTGTCAGAACATCATTTCCAGATTCACCTGTGAGGAAGTCGTCACCATCTCCCCCATCGAGATAATCATCTCCAGCATTACCTGTTAAGTAATCATCGCCATTACCACCGAAAATGGTGTCGTTTAGGTTGTTTGTACCTACGGAACTATAAAATGAGTCGCCGTAGAGAATATCGTCGCCGTCACCACCATAAATTTCGTCGCTACCATCCCCTCCTTGGATATCGTCGTCTCCGGCAAAACCAAAAATCCGATCGTTCTGCTCACCACCCTCCAAGATGTCCATAAAATCTGAACCTTGAATTTCGGTCACTAAATCTACCCCCAAAAAAATCGGCTCACTAGCATCTACAAAACTATTTATCGGTTTCGGGAATGAGTCAGGCGTATATGTAGTGTCGTTTATGTCAGTCATCTGTATTCCTCCTGAGTAACTTGCTCAAATTCCTCCGCAATTTTGTTACTAACACGGAAAGCAATAATAGGGGTTCAGTATATATGCTGAATTAGTAAGTTTGGTTACTCCTCTATCTGTGTAGATATATTGAATTTGCTTAACTAATTTTAATCTTCACTTCGGTAAGCTGAAAAAAAGTGTATATTAAATCACTAGAACATGGATTATACTTAAGTAAAATCTGTGAAAAACTAAAAACCCTACTGTTACCAAATTGTAAAAATCAACTTTGCTGCTTCAAAGTTACAAGATTATTTTTTCTAATGATTAATCTTTTTAAGTAAAAGTAATTCTAATGGTTAAAAAGTGTTTATTTATACTTTTGTACAAATAAATAAAAAAATAAGCAGTCGCACTGAGGAATTACGCACTCTCAGCCTGAAACTCCGATCCCCCCTAGCCCCCTTACCAAAGGGGGAATTTCTCAAGCCCCCTTGCTCAGGGGGTTGGGGGATCTGAGTGCGTAAGTTCTACTAGTCAAACTTAATTAATAGCGAATTCGGGGATCGATGTAGGCGTTGGCAATATCAATTAAAATGCTTGCAGCTACTACAATAGCAGCGAAAAACACCATAATTCCTTGAACAGTTGGATAATCTCGCTCAGAAATTGCTTGATAAAGTCTACTACCTAATCCGGGCCAAGAAAAGGTAACTTCTGTTAAAACTGCACCCCCCAACATCGAAGCAAAAGTTAAACCTAAAACCGTAATTACTGGAATTAAAGCATTTTTCAAAGCATGAGAAATGAGAATTTTTCTCTCAGAAATTCCCCTAGCTCTAGCTGCTTCCACATAATCTGCTTTCAGAGTTTGGCGCAGATTTACCCTAACAATTCGCTCAAAAATTCCGCTGATTAAAAATCCTAAAGTTAAACAAGGAAGCGCCAAATAATGAAGCGAAATTATCAGCTGTTCGATATTACCATTGAGGATACTATCAACAGTATACAAACCTGTAATTGTCGGAGGGGGAGGATAAGCTAAAGAAAAGCGACCGTTGGGAGGAAACCAACCTAATTGAACGGCAAAGATTAATTGTAAAATCATCCCAAACCAAAACAAGGGAATGGCATAAGTAATGATGCCAAATAATCTGCCACTCACATCAAAAGCTGTGTTGGGTTTAGAAGCAGAAATAGCACCAAAACCAACTCCAACAATTAGCGCCACCGCCATGCTAAAAGTTGCTAATTCTAAAGTTGCGGGAAAGTGTTGTTGAATAATTTCCCAAACATCTTGACCTTGACTAGTGAGTGAAGTTCCTAAGTCAAAGTTGAGTAAAGATCCCAGATAACGAATGTATTGTAACCACAAAGGATCGGCTAATCCTAATCTTTGACGATATTCTTCTTTAACGCTATCTGGTGCGCCGCGTCCTCCTAATATTACATCTACAGGATCGCCGGGAGTTGCTCTTAGTAGTAAAAATACTACTGTGACGATCGTCCACAGCATCAAAGGAGCAAGGAGTAAACGCGCTATAACGTAAGATTGCAAAGCACGCGATCGAGACATTTTTTTAGTTTTGAGTTTTGGATAGGGATTGGGGACTGGGGATTAGGGACTAGGGACTGGGGACTGGGAAACGTTGATCTGATAGCTGATTTCTTAATTAATCATGGTTATTTTTTGATTTCCCAGAATGGTAGTTGTTGAATTGGGTCTAATTTTACTCCTTGTAATCCTTGTTTGGCAAAAGCAAAATCTTTACTTTGCCATAAGGGAATCAAAGGTACATCTTGCGCCATTAATTTTTGAATTTCAGCGAAGATTTGTTTGCGTTTTTCGGGGTTTTGTTCGCTGCGTTGTTGCTTAATTAGTTGATTCATGCGATCGCTATAATAAAACGACCCTTGACTTTGACTAGAACCCTGTTGACAACCTGTAGTTGGCGAACCTTTGGCACAACTTAAAAAAGGTTGAATGTAATTATCAGCATCGGAAAAATCAGGATACCAATCTACCAAAGCACTTTGATAAATTCCCTTGCGAATGTTCGCAAAAAATGTTGCTGATTCAACTCCTTGGGGTTGAATTTGTACCATTCCATCTAATTCTTGGATGGCATATTCTCGCAACAAACTAGCAACTTGTTGGCGAACTGAAGAACCAATAGGATGCCAAATTTCTAACTTTAAAGGATTCTCCTGAGAAAATCCTGCCTTAGTCAAAAGTTCTTTCGCTTTCGCAATATTTCCATCGCCATACATTTGTTGATAAACAGGGAGAGAAACATTAAAAGTATTCGGAATCATGCTAAAAGCAGGTTCTCCCTGATTCTTTAAAACTCGTTCTGTAATTAACTTACGATTAATTAAAGAAGCGATCGCCTGTCTGACTTCCACTCGATCCAAAGGTTTTTGTTGCGTATTCAGCACCATGTAACTAATGACATTACCTTTCGCTTCTAATACCTGCCAACCTCCAGATTTCGCATTTTGTTGCAAACTAGAAATCTGCACCGGATCGAAAGTTTGATAAGCAATATCTACCGTTCCCGTGCGGAAAGTATTATATAAATTTGCCGAACTAGTAAGAACTTGAAAATCAATCCCGTTATTTGCTGGTTTTGTTCCCCAGTACTTATCAAAAACTTCCAAACGAATCGAAGTTGGGGTAAATTCAACTAATTTATAAGGGCCAGTTCCGACAAATTTGGTTGGCGTAAATTTCCCTTCGCCAATTTGATAAGCTTTCGGAGAAACTGGGCACATTCCGGCAAAAGCTAAAACTGAAGGAAATGCCGCAAAAGGATTTTTCAATTTAATTGTTACTTCGTAAGGCCCAGAAGCTTTAACAGATGCGACAACATCTGATAATAAATTGGAAGGTTTTCCCCCATTTTTCATGAAGCGTTCTAAGGAAAAAACCATTGCTTCGGCATTAAAAGGAGTACCATCGTGAAACACTACTCCCTGACGCAAAGGAATGACATAAGTTAAACCATCTGCGCTAACTTTTGGTAAAGCTGTAGCTAGTTCTGGTACTAATTCATCTGTGCCTAATTTGTAAGTGTAAAGCCGATCGCCCAAACTATACAACACATTACTAGCTGCTAATTCGTAAGCATCTGCCGGATCGAGAGTTCGCGGTTTTAAAGTTGTGCCGACAGATAAGCGATCGCGTAGCGTTGCGTTAGCAGTATCGCTATTATTACCCGCTGGAACATTACCATTTACATTAGCATTAGGTCGCCGACCACAACTAATTACTAAAATAAAACAAAGACAAAAAAGACCGAAAAGTTTGGCGAAAGAACGCCATTGTTTGCTAGATACAGAAAACTTCTTCATTACTACCATTACCCTCAGAAAAACCCAGATGTCAGCGATCGATCGACTCCAAAATTTTTGATTTCGGGAAAAAGGATAAAGGAAACAAAAACTTCCTTTCTCCTTTTCGTCAAAAAAATCATGCCAACTACCGAGCAGCTGAATAACTAAATTGAATAGTATAACGGAAAAGATCTCGCATCTTTAGGTTTGACAAAAACTCGTTCTTGCGGTTGCAACTTTAACTCATCAAAGCGTTCTCTAGAAAGGTGCGCCGTCAAAACTTGCCCATCATCTAACACTAGTTCCGCCTGAATTTCCCAACCCAAATGAATTAGGCGATCGATCCGAGCCGCAACCGTAGTCCCATTTGCTTCTCTTTGAACTACGATGTCATGAGGACGGAGAAAAATTTCGGGTTGGGTAGACTCAAAACCATTCCCCTCAAAAATACGTGAAGTGCTAGGCAAAATATTCACAGGCCCAATAAAACTCATCACAAAAGGCGTAGCTGGATGGTCGTAAATCTGGGCTGGCGTGCCTGTTTGCTCGATTTTACCTTTATTCATCACCACAATTTCATCAGAGACTTCCATTGCTTCTTCTTGATCGTGAGTGACAAAAACTGTGGTAACGTGAACTTCGTCGTGTAAACGTCTTAACCAAGCACGCAAATCTTTGCGAACTTTAGCATCCAAAGCGCCGAAAGGTTCATCTAGTAATAATACTTTAGGTTCTACAGCTAAAGCTCTAGCTAAAGCAACTCTTTGCCGTTGTCCCCCAGATAATTGCGAGGGATAGCGATCGCCCAATCCTTTCAACTGCACTAATTCTAAAAGTTCTTCTACTCGCTTTTTAATTTTTAACTTTGGCGCTTTCCGAATATCTAAACCAAAAGCAATATTCTGCCGCACTGTCAGATGCTTAAACAAAGCATAATGCTGGAACACAAACCCAATATTTCTATCCTGTACGCTGGTATCGGTCGCATCTTTGCCAGTAATGAAAATTTTCCCACTATCAGGAGTTTCTAAACCCGCAATTAACCGTAACAAAGTTGACTTTCCCGAACCCGATGGCCCTAATAAAGCCACCAAAGAACCAGATTTAATTGTTAAGTCTACCTGGTCAACGGCGTAGAAGCTGCCATAATGCTTGGATACGTTTTCAACAATAATCCCCATAAATGTCCTCTGGACAAGCCACTTGTCATAACCCTACACTACCGATCGGGTTAAATTAATCACTCTATTATTTTAATTTCCCATTTATCGATAGACTTGCTGTAGTTTATCTTACGCTAATGATGGGGATGTTGCAGAAATTTTTTCCCAGATGGCTAAACTAGGGATTACTTCTCGGATTTAGTAATTGGTATTCCTAAAAAGTCACTCAACTCTTGAGCCAGCCATCGCAACTCTTTTTGACTTAAGGAGTGAGACAGCGTATATTTTTGCTGAGAGTATTCATCAGACAAGGAAAGAAAAGCCGATTCGCTGTCTTCGTAAAAGTAGAGTTTTGTCAGGGCAGTTCTCAGTAAGCTTGAAGAGGAGCGGAAGCCAAACGTATTCGTGGTTTCGGTCAGGCGATCGCGATCTATATACAAGCGAATTCTGCTGGACATACACAGAAATAGAATGAACATCCCGCAGTTCATGAACAGTGCAATCAGGATAAAAGGCAGCATAACCAACGCCGTAGCCATGTTGCCTTCAGCAATCTCCCTAATAAACGAAGGCCAAAGTAGTTTGTTCCAAACCAGCACAGTTGGCATTGTACAAATTAAAACACCAACAATAGCCAGCCAATTTGGAGGAATATCGATCGCGATCGTATCCTCACTCCTATACAATCGAACTCGGCCTGACTTTGGTTTGGTTTTAGTTGGTTTGATTTTGCCAGATTGAGAAATTGGTATCCAGCGATCGTCTTGCCATTGCCATTCAGTTGCTCGGTTGAGTGATGTTGATTTGACGGCATTGAGAGCTTGCAGAGCAACTTTGGCAGACTGAGGACGGCGACTGGGATTGACACGGGTCATCCATTTGAGCCAACTGAGCAAGACGGAATTGATTTGCATTCCCGGTGGAAGATCAAGCGTATCTTTGTCTTCAAACAGCAATGTCTCTGGCAATGTTCCGGTGAGAACGCGGATTAATGTCATGCCCAAACTATACAAATCCGAAGCAGGCGTAGCTTGTCCATGTAGTTGCTCAGGCGGCATATAGCCGTAAGTACCTGCGATCGTAATCGAGCCATCAGGTTGTCCGGCTCCTTTTACAGCACCAAAGTCCACCAGATAAACTTGACCGGGGTGATTGCCGGAGCGATCGCCCAACAGAATATTACTAGGTTTAATATCTCGATGAACGATCGGCGGGTGATAGCGATGTAAGTCAACGAGAATTTGTAAAATCGATGCCGCAATCTGCTGCAATTCCGTTTCGCTGAATAACCGTCCTGCGGCAAGATACTGTTCTAGAGATTGGGCGGCGATATAAGTTTGTATCAAAGCAAAGCCTCGACAATCGGGCAAATCCAGATCCAGGTAATCTAGGTAACGAGGGATTCGCGGATGATTGAGCGATCGCAGAATCTCGGCTTCCCGTTCAAACAGTTTTAAGTCAACCCACTCAAAATCCGGGTAAAAGCACAGCAGCTTAACAACTACCTTTTGTTGAGTTAGCAAATCTCTAGCTAGCCAAGTTTGCCGTCCGCCTTTGTTACCAAGTCTTTGAGTCAGCTGATAGCGATCGACAAGTACAACTTCAGGCGCAATCATAACGCATCATTCTCCAGGGTCGGACTTTGAGCAGTTCAGGTTTACATACTGGTGTATATTGCGATTCCGAGCCAGATATGCACTAATTGCGTCTTTGTTCACCAGAAGCAAATACTGCTGAAATTTAATCAATATAAGTATCGAAATATTAAGCTCTGTTGCAATTTATTCACATAAATGTAAAGAGGATTAAGGGAAACCAGCAGTACGTGGTAACATCACAGCTTGTAGGTAAAGAGATTTTGGGAGAAAACGCTTGACACTACGGGTTGCTGTTGTTGGAGGTGGTCCAGCAGGTTCCTCTACTGCTGAAGTCCTCGCCAAAGCTGGAATTGAAACTTACCTGTTCGAGCGCAAGCTAGACAACGCCAAGCCTTGCGGTGGAGCAATTCCGCTATGTATGGTGAAAGAGTTTGATTTGCCCCCGCAAATCATCGATCGCCAAGTAAGAAAAATGAAAATGATCTCGCCTTCTAACATCGAGGTCGATATCAATTTAATCAAACAAGACGAATATATTGGAATGTGCCGTCGGGAAGTGCTCGATAGCTTCTTGCGCGATCGCGCCGCAAAATTAGGCACCACCGTAATTAACGGCACAGTTTATAAATTGGATATTCCGACAAACAACACCGACTCCTACACCATCCACTATGCCGATCACTCTAATGGCAGTGCGGAAGGAATCATGAAAACTTTAAAAGTAGACGTGGTGGTAGGAGCCGATGGAGCTAACTCCCGTGTCGCTAAAGCGATCGATGCAGGGGATTACAATTATGCGATCGCCTTCCAAGAACGCATTCGCCTCCCCGAAGCCGGAATGCAATACTACGAAGACCTAGCCGAAATGTACGTCGGCAAAGATGTTTCTCCCGACTTCTACGCCTGGGTATTCCCCAAATATGACCACGTAGCCGTCGGAACAGGCACAATGAAGGTCAACAAAGCCATTATTAAAGACCTGCAAGCTGGTATCCGCGAGCGGGCCGCCAAAAAACTCGCTGGTGGGAAAATTATTAAAGTAGAAGCACACCCCATCCCCGAACATCCCCGTCCCCGTCGCGTAGTCGGTCGAGTCGCCCTCGTCGGCGATGCCGCTGGTTACGTCACCAAATCTTCCGGCGAAGGAATTTACTTTGCGGCTAAGTCTGGTCGGATGTGTGCAGAGACGATCGTTGAGCTTTCCCACAACGGCACCCGTATTCCCACAGAAGACGATTTAAAAGTCTACCTCAAACGTTGGGACAAAAAATACGGACTTACCTACAAAGTTTTGGATCTCCTCCAAACCGTCTTCTATCGTTCCGATGCCACCCGCGAAGCCTTCGTGGAAATGTGTGCCGACTTAGATGTACAAAAGCTAACCTTCGATAGCTACCTGTACAAAACCGTAGTACCAGCCAACCCCTTGGTACAGCTAAAAATCACCGCCAAAACTATTGGTAGCCTGCTACGTGGTAATGCCTTAGCACCCTAAACCAATAAAGTTTTTTCCCAATAAATAAAAGGAAAAATCCCAAAAAGGGGAAAGATATAATTAAAACCTTTCCCCTTGAAAAACAATACTCTTACTTAACCAGGAATAATGGGAATCCTCGTACCTTCAGGTCGAGGAGTGTCAAAGTCAGTGTTAGAAATTTGCCAATCTAACACTGATTTTTTATGTCTAAGATTTATGAGCATAATTATTTTTCCGGATCGCGTCACCCTTAAGTAGGAAAAATAATTAAAGTTTTAGTGAAGATTCAATGAAGAGATGGCAAATACATAAAACTCTACTTGGCAAAAGTTATGCAAATTTACTAGTTTTGGTACAAGACTCGATTAATAAGCAAAATTATGAAATTGTCACTCAAAAAAATTATAAACAACCTATCTAATATTTTGCTCGCCACAAATATAGTGTTTGGTTTACAACTTGGTGCTCAAGCACTTACTTTCACAGGTCGAGCCAGCGGCGAATGGGGGCTACCGGACAGGATGAGTAATCCTAACGCAGTCATCGATATTAGTAGCAAGGATGGAGGGACAAACAACCGTTTGACTTGGGGTACTCCTGGAACTGGTGGTTTAAACAATTTTGTGCAATTTAATGGTATTGATTTTAACACTAATACTAATACTGTCTTTAATCTTGGTAAGCTTTATTACCGCAATGGCAGTACTTTAATTGATACTAATTTTAATGGAGATTTTCCGCTTTATTTGTCTCTTTCTCTGACACTTCCGTTAAACAATACCGAATCTTTTGAGTTTTTATTTAATATCTTCAACACACCCAATACTACAGGTAATGAAGTTTTGGACGGTGATATCCTTCAGTTTGCCACTGCGGGAAATACAAGTCACTCTTTTAACCATGAAGGAGTTGAATATACTTTAAAACTGATCGGGTTTTCCACAGATGGTGGGGAAACTATTACTAATGAATTTAATTCACCAGAAAGAAGTACTGCTAAGGCTTCTTTATTCGGAAAAATTACCGTTGCTCCTCCCCCTGCTGCCATCCCGGAGCCTAGTGTTATCGTTGGGCTTTCATTGCTATCTCTGTACTTGGGAACGCGCCAACGTAAGTAAGTAAATAGAAAGTTTTTTTAGGTTGTGCATCTATAAATTATTTAGTTATTTTCGGTTTAGTAAAAATTTTGTAGCATAAATAGTTACCAAAAAATTGTAGCAGGGGTTAGCACCCTACTACATTAATTGGTCAAAACTTACTCCACAGTTGAAGAATCCAGATCTTCTTCTATCTGTTCGCGGCTGGGCAACTCTAGGCAGTAACCTGCGCCATAAACTGTTTTGATATAGCGGGGATGACGGGGATCTGGTTCCAGTTTGGTTCTCAAGTGTCGGATATGAACTCGAATAGTTTCGATATCATCATCTGGGTCATATCCCCAGACTTCCTTGAGTATTTCACTAGGAGAAACAGTCTGACCATGACGCTGTAGTAAACAATGGAGTAATTCAAACTCTAAGTGAGTCAGCTTAATAGTCTGACTGAACCAAATCGCCTCAAAGCGTTCTGGTACCAGAGTAAGAGGGCCATAGTTTAGTATTTCGCTGTGTTTAGCTGCTTGCGGGATGCGATCGGTACGTCTAAGTAAAGCACGCACCCGTGCCAGCATTTCTTCTACTTCAAATGGTTTGGTGAGATAATCATCTGCTCCAGCATTAAAGCCTTCTACTTTATCTTGAGTTTGACCCAAGGCAGTCAACATTAAAACCGGAATATCCTTGGTGCGCTCATCCCGGCGCAGACGTTGACAAACCGTAAATCCGTCCACCTTGGGTAGCATCAGATCTAGCAGAATCAGGTCAGGCTGTATTTGCAAGGCAAGAGCCTGACCTTTGATGCCATCCTCTGCTTGACTGACATCGTATCCAGCCATTTCCAGATTGACGGCGACTAATTCTGAGATAGCAGAGTCATCGTCGATGACGAGTATCCGAGGCATCATTAAAAAATATAACTTTGGCTAAAGGGCTCGTTAAGGTTTTTGAAGAACCTGTTGCGGCATCCAAAGATTCCTGTACAAATTATAAGCAAGGATTCTAAATTCTTATCTTAGCAACCAAAACTTTACAATTAAATTACTGATTTGAGTAGCTATCGAACCTAAAATAGCTGAAAGCCTTTACGTACAATGGATAAGTATCTTAGTGCTAGGGAAATTTGAGCCTTTTAGCACGATCGCAAATGTCAGGTGAACTTGATGTACGTAAAGAGTTGGCAGCATTTAGTAACAAATTTACGGCGGAATTCGCCTTCTTTAGCCCCGACTTCGATCGGGCAGAGAAATTTCTCTCCTCCAGCTTACACTCCACCCAGCTGGTTAAAAAATGGTTTCGCCATGACTCTTTACATTGCACGGCGGGCTTCCCATGACTGGGAAAGTACTATTAACCACCCAGAACCAGATTATCAAGAGAAAATCTTTACTGCTGCCCAAGGTTTATCCATCTACGGCAGGGTTGCTATCCCCGAAAATGCTCGTGGCACAATTATCGGAACCTACGGGATCACTGGTTCTTTAGATAACCAATGGTTTCTGCAAATTTTGGGACGTAAAGCATTTGCCAGTGGTTATGCTGTAGTTTTATTTGACTGGCGGGCTCACGGTCAAACAGCCGCTTTGTCTCCTAGCTTAACCTCTGATGGTTTGTATGAAGGGGAAGATTTTGTTCATATTGCTTCTCAAGCCAAGGCTATGGGCTGTCCTGCGCCTTTTTGGTTTACGGGGTACTCTTTGGGTGGGCAGTTAGCTTTGTGGGCTCTGAAAGCCGCCCAAGACTTAACTGCTAGCCAAAAGGTACAAGGGTTGCAAGATGCAGATATTGGCGGCGCAGCGGTAATTTGTCCTAATCTTGATTCGGTGCGTTCTCTTTCGTACTTGGTAAAGCATCCTCTAGGTAAATACTTGGAAAAAGCGATCGCCAAAGAACTGAAAAAACTCGCTCGTCACATACATAATATGCACCCT
This sequence comes from Floridaenema fluviatile BLCC-F154, assembly GCF_041929135.1. Classification (NCBI taxonomy): domain Bacteria; kingdom Bacillati; phylum Cyanobacteriota; class Cyanophyceae; order Aerosakkonematales; family Aerosakkonemataceae; genus Floridanema; species Floridanema fluviatile. The sequence continues at coordinate 23,853 of NZ_JBHFNS010000089.1, forward strand.
GAGTCAATAGATTTAAGAACGATCGAACGAGTAAATAGTATTTGGGATTTCGATCGCGAACTAGTCATCCCCCGCTTAGGTTTTCCCACCGTAGAAGCCTACTACCAAGCTAGCAGCCCCCTACCCCTACTACCCCAACTGAAGAAACCCACATTAATCTTGTACGCCGCCGACGATCCCTTATTCGACCCCACACTCATCCCCGACCTGCAAAGCGCCTGTGCTGAGAACCCTTACATTGACTTACTACTAACTCGTTACGGCGGTCACGTCGGCTACCTCAGCAGCAAAACCTGCCAAAAACAAGCCAACGATCCCGACCCTTGGTGGGCATGGAATCGCATTTTACAATGGTGCAGCTTTTGAAGGGAAGGCAGAAAGCAGAAGGAGAAAAGTTTTGAGTTATTGAGTTAATAAGTTTTCCTGCCCCTCCGCCCCTCTACCCCTCTGCCCCCCTGCCCCTCTGCCCCCCTGCCCCCCTGCCCCTCTGTCTTCGCCAAAAGGCAAAAGCGATCGCCCCAAGAAAAATTAACCCCATTAAACCTGCCAGTGGGTTGCCATCAATTCCAGTGATCCAGGGAGGGACGCGATCGGAATACCGAACTAAATCACCCACGTTAATTATGTAATAACCCCAAACTAAGCCAGCGTGTAAACCAATAGGTAAACCCAAACGTCCTCTGCTACCTCGTTTTGCCCACACAAAAGTCAACCCCAACAGCAACAGCGCCGGAAATTGAGGAAAAGTACGGATCGCTTCTGGCAAAGGCTTAATAAAATGCAGCAAAGCATAAAGCCAGCTGCTAACCCACAAACTGATTTTCTGGGAATAATCTCGTTCTAACTCATCCAGCAACCAACCGCGAAATACCAGTTCTTCCGCAAAACCAACACCTAAAGCAGCGATCGAACCTTCTAAAACCACTCTAGGTAACTGATTTGAACTTTGCCAAACTAACCAACCCAGTTGTCCTTCGACGAAAAACAGCGTCAAAGTTAGCAGTAAGCCAATATCTAAACCTTTTAACAGTTCTAAGGCATTTCGGCGGCTAACTGACAAACCATAACTTTTCAGGAGATTAGTTTGTTGATAAACTAATCTCCCCCAAAATTGCAACCATACCAGAAACACGAGAAATAACAATCCCATTGTCAGGATCGTTACTAAGTTAGTGTCGCCACTCCCGGAGTAAATAAGTGTGGCTAAGGGAAGCCACAGCAAAAGCAAAGTCAGCAGAAACAGCCCTACCCGAATCCAGGCAGGATAACTGGCTATAGCTGGAAAATGAATTTTCAACGAACCTGTTTATTACTCATCAGGTTCAATTGTGCTAGTTAACCCATGATTTTTCAAAGTCTCACAGTAAAACTCTGCGTGTTCTTGGGCGCAGGTAATTACTAAAGCAATCCCTGTAGCATGAGCTTCCATCATGATATTGACCGCTTGTGGTTGAGTCAGCGAAGGTACAGTTTTCATCAGGACTTGTACGACATACTCCATCGAGTTGAAATCGTCATTGTGTAGTAGCACCCGATAGCGAGGTGCGAGTTTGCGAGAAGTTGACCGCTTTTCTAGGGTTTCGACAGACACAGCTGTTTTTTCTCCCTTATTTCAATAAATTTTTGCCAGTTAATCAAGTTTTACCAACTCTAATACATGAGTTAGTAAAGTTTTAGGTGTGGGTTTCCACCATTGAAAAGTCGGTTTCACCTAATGAAACCGCAAATTACCTTTGAGTAATTACAAGTTCAGATTTTTGCTTTTTGTTTATACTACTTAACATTTATTTATAACATTGTGCACCCGATTTAGTCACCTATCAAGAACCTTTCCAGCGAGATAGTTAAAATTTTGCTAAACAGGATACTCATGCAGGTTTAGCAGTATCCTCTTACAATAGTTTGCAGCGAAATATACATCAGTTTACTGGTGGAGCAAGTCATAATGAGTTCTGCTGTAGACTTTCAACCGAGTCAAATTGTCTGTTTAGAACATCAAGAAACACGCTTGTATGCTGAAGTGATTCAGATTGTCGAATCACGCCAGATGGCTTGGGTACGTCCTTTGATGCTGGTGTCTCTATCGAATCTGTTGGATTCTGAATCCGTTACTTTGTATGATTTACGGCTAGGGGCGGATTTACTCTGGCCGAGCAATTTATTTCGTCCGGCTTTGGATACAGAAGTTTTACCTTTGTTTAGTCACCTGGAAACTTCTAAAAGTCAAGATGAAAATCAGCAGTTAGCGCATCAACAGCTACAGCGTTTTGTTCGCCAAGTTTGGCAAGATTCCGAAGGGGATTGAAACAGTTAGCTCTTAAAATCAAGATGTCGGTAGCCTGATTGGTTGAGTTTAAGAATCGATCGCCTGAAAAGATTTTACCTCTAAAATTGGGCCGATCATGGCGAAACTCATAGCATCTTCGCGCACTTCGCCTTTAACTTCAACTTTTAAGCCATTTTTGAGCATTTCTTTTGGGGAAGCTTGGTAAATTTCGTAAGTTTCGCCATTATCAGCGACTAATGCCCAAGCGCCTGTGCCGATAGCTTTACGTTCGATCGTACCTTTAAGAGTGATGCTCATGGTAGTGGGTTAGTGGGTAGTGGGTAGTGGGTAGTGGGTAGTGGGTAAGTGAGTGAGTGGGGAGGGACAAAATACCCCAGTCCCTAATCCCCAGTCACCAGTCCCCATTTTTTATCCTGCGGTGCGGTGTTTTTCGTCTTTCATTGCTAAACGGGCGAGTCCGAAGCAGAGTAAGGCGTTGACGATGAGGAAAGTTCGGGCGATCGTACCATCTCCCAACCATAATAAACCCGGATCGACAACAGCATTCACTGCCAAACAAGAAGCTACACCCAAACTCGAACCAACCGCAAACCATTTCCAGCTAGGATGTCCTAACAACAAAGCGATTAAAATTACAGGAATTAACACGCTAGCCAAAATTGGATTTAACAGCGTTCCTCCAGTAATTGCATTTCCCATTTCAGGAATAGAACTACCCATAACACGGAAAGGCCATTGTGGTAAGTCAAAGACGTAAAAACCTCTTAAGAAGAAGAGTCCTGAACTACCAAAAATTAAACCACTACCTAACGACCAACTCCAAATCGGTAAATAGTTCCGCAAAAACCAAGCTAATAAATAGGAACCAAGTACCATTGCAATTTTCGGTAATAGTGCGACTGCGCCACCATCCAACCAAAAACGCAGGTTGAGATAGCCATTTTCTCTTAACCAGCGGAAGAAGTCGCGGAAAGTAATTTGTCCTTTTAAGGCGAGTTTAACGGCACTTGAAGCATCTAAATGTCCTGCGCCAAAATGGTTTAAAGGATCTTCTTGTACCTTGCGAACGGACTGAGTTAAAACTTGGAGAATTTCATCTGGAGTTTCCACACCGCTAGCTTTCACCATTGCAGCGACAGCAGCGACGTGGGGAGATGCCATACTAGTTCCTTGGAAACCAGCAAACATTGCACCGCCTGTTTCAGGATCGATCGTTTCTTGTAAAATTTGACCGTCTTTACTACCACCCGGGGCGGAAATATCGACACCTGCGCCAAAGTTAGAGTAAGAAGCTTTTTCTCCTGAAGGGCCAGTAGCAGCTACGCTAATTACATGAGGATAACGGGCGGGATAAGATGCGGAGTTGCGGTTTTCGTTTCCGGCTGCGGCTACTACTACTACGCCTTTATTGTAAGCATAGTCTACGGCTTCTTTTAAAACTTGGCTTTCTCCAGCACCACCTAAACTTAAGTTAATCACATCTGCATTGTTGTCGGCTGCAAATCTGATAGCTTCTGCAATATCTGCAACTGTACCACCGCCGTAAGCACTTAATACTTTTAGCGGCATGATGTTGGCTTCGTAAGCGACACCAGCTACACCATAATTATTATTGGTAGATTGGGCAATTGTACCTGCAACGTGAGTGCCATGTCCGTTGTCGTCGGTTGCTTCTTCTTTGTCGTTAACAAAGTCGTAACCTTTCACAAATTTGGTTTGTTCTAAGTCGGGAACTTGGGTAACGCCTGTGTCAATAACGGCGACTGTCATTCCTGCGCCTTTGGTTTCTTCCCAAGCTGACTCAACGTTAATACTGCGTAAGTTCCACTGTTTTACGTAGTCAGGATCGTTGGGGGCTTCAAAGGCTTTATATTCATAGTTTGGCTCAATAGTTTCGGTTTTTTTGCCAATTTCTGAATTTCTCAAGGCTTTGAGTAAGTTTTTGTCGCCTTTGACTATATAAACATTGTCTTTGGTGGAAAATTCACTGTTTAGTCGAGGGGCGACTTGATATTGTTGGGAAATTGTTTCTAAACTGTTGCTAATTTGGGCTGCGGGGATATCTTCCCGAAAGTCCAAAACAATAGAATTGTATGTGCCTTGGTTGGCTAGACCTTTAAAGTTAGAGAGTGCCCAAACCAAACTGACGGCAAATAAACAAATTAAGAAAAGCTTTCTCATGTCAAACTGCCAAGAGTAGCGTTAATGTGATCACCAAGATAACTCATGCTGGGGGGGATTGGGGGCTGGGGACTGGTGACTGGGAAATAGGGGAAATTTTATTTAGGTAAGTTGTTCTTTCTTTGCGGTTCAAAAAAAATCTTTGTCACAAATCGATCGGATTGTTATAGATTGATTATTGATAGGGGCTTTTTCCCAGTCCCCAATCCCTAATTCCTAATACCTAATCCCTAACATTATGGAAAGAGGTTTATTTTGGTTGCCTTTGCTGGCGTTATTTCTTTGGTTAGCTTGGGCGGGTTGGAATGAATATCAAAAGTTGGAAGCTTACCGAATGTGGGCGGAGAATTTCGATCGCGCCAAGTATGATATTTATGCGGTAATGGGTCAAAAGGGTGATGATTTAACTTGGGGAAAACCGCGGCGTAAGGAACCTGCAAATTTGCAAACTTTTTCGCTTAAAGATGTGGAAGAGATTCGTTTAGTTGTGGACGATCGGATTTACAATTTAGTAGAACCTCCAGAAAAAGGTCGGGCTGTTGCTTTGGAATTCCTATTTTTTAATTCTGTTAATTCGGTGCGAATTCCGTTTACAGAACTTGCGTTAGCTGTGGAATGGGGAAATGCTTTACAGCAAGATTTGCCTTAGTTAAAAAGAGCGAACTGTTTTAAATAAGAGGACTATAGTAGGACTAAAGTCCTCACAAGGAACTATTGTTTTCCGGTAGCTTTTTCTACTAGTGATTTTGCTTCTTGGATTAAACCTTTGTCTGGTTGAGTTTCTTCGTAAGCTTCTAAGTTTTCTTCATATTCTTTTTCTAAACCTTGGGGTTCGTTGAGGGCGTTAACTTCTTTGTCGTAGGCTTTTTCCCGTGGGGTTTCTGATTGATTAGGATTTTGAATTTCTGTTTGCATTGGCTGTCGAAGGGAGGGGGATTCTGCTAGACTTTCTGGAGTTGGGAAAAGTACTAAAGCTGATGCAGTAAGGACAATAATTAAAGCTGAGACCAGAATTTTATACAAACCTTGTTGTAAGGTAGAAAAGATGTGGCGCATATTGATTGACTCCTAATTTTTTTTGCTCAAATGTATCGTATTTTTGATTTTAAAAACCTGCTTCTACCCAAAGATATATCCAAACTGTCTCGAAAATTACAGATTGTTAACTAAAGGCAGTTTTACGGTGAAGGTTGCGCCTTTTCCTTCGCCTTCGCTTTGAACGTAGATTACTCCACCATGTAATTCTACGATATGACGGACGATCGCTAAACCTAGCCCTAACCCACCGTATAATCTAGTAGTTGAACCGTCAGCTTGACGAAAGCGATCGAATACGAAGGGCAAAAATTCTGGTTTAATACCTATACCTGTATCTCTGACTTGAATCACTACGAATTTCAGTAAAGAAGAGGAACAAGCTGTTTTTTGTTCTTCGGTTCTCTTTTGCCATTCTTCTATTTTTAAATTAATCTCAACACTGCCTTCGGCTGGGGTAAACTTAATGGCGTTAGATAGTAAGTTCCAAATCACTTGTTGTAAGCGATCGCTATCTCCTAAAATTTTCTCTTCAACTCCATGTTGAATAAATTTTAGTTTAATTTGTTTGGCAACTACCGAGGGCAGGGAAATATTAATAACTTTTTCGATAATTGGTACGATATCAATTAAGCTAATTTGTAAATTTAGCTTTCCGGTAATGATTTGGGAAACGTCAAGGATATCTTCTATTAACTCTTTTTGTGACCTGGCATTACGCTCAATTGTTTCTAAAGCTTTAGCGACAATTGTATCACTTAATTTACCGCTACGCAAGACTTGTGACCAACCAAGGATAGCGTTTAATGGTGTCCGTAATTCATGAGAAATTGTGGTTAAGAAATCATCTTTAATCCGGTTAACTTTGACTAATTCTTCGGCTTGTTTAACTAAGGCTTTTTCCATAATTTTGCGATCGCTAATTTCCGTAGATATACCGCAAATTCCGTAAGCAATTCCCTCGCAATTATAAAGGGGACATTTTAAAGAAATAGTCGTTACAGGTTTATTGTTAAGTATTCCAAATTCCTCAAATTCCAAAGGTTTTCCTAACTCAATTACTTGGCGATCGTTAGCACGATAAACTGCTGCTATTTCATTAGTTAAAAAATCAAAGTCTGTTTTGCCTAAAACTTGTTCTCTGGAAATATTACAAAGAGTTTCGCATTGACGATTAAATAATAAATATCGCCCATCTAAGTCTTTGACATAAATAGCAGCAGAAGAGTTTTCTACTATTGTGTGTAACCAGGATTGAGTTTGCCACAATGCTGCTTTTGTTTGTTCAAGTTTAGCGATATATTCCAAACATTGCTGCTGATTTGACGGAGTTTCTACTGCTTTTTCCAAGGCGATTTTGTTTTGTAATATAGTTACAGGAGTGATGAAGAAAAAGCTTTGAATTAAGAAAAGAGAAGCTTGGATAATTTCTTCTCCACTGATGACTAAGGAATTGATTGGAGGTAGGAAAAAATAGGCGATCGCCACACCTGTTAATAGCGTAGCAAAAATTCCGGCTTTTAATCCCCCAAACCAAGCGGTAATAATTACCGGAGAGAAAAACAGCACGAAAGCACTTGTTGTCACATCAATTACTTGATTTAGCAAGTACATTAATGACAAAACAAATACCTCTATTAAAAGAGTGAACCCATATAAATGAAAGCCGGAAAAAGTGATTTTCTGCATAAATCTCTGTATAATAACTTATGGTATTTCATCCCATATATTCTATGTTTTCCTAAACACAGAGATGTTTTGCATCAATCATATAGCTGATTTGTAATTTTGAGTTTATCTTCCTCTTGGGTGATTTATTATAGTTGCCAAGAATCAAATATAATATAAATCGATTTATAGAGAATTATGGGCAAGATTTTTGATTATGCCCATAATTCGAGCCGAAGAATAGCAAGTAAAATTGATTACTTTATTTAAATGTTTCTTGACAGATTCGCCGGAAACGATCGCCTCTTTCTTCAAAACTTTGGTATTGATCGAAACTAGCACAGGCGGGAGAAAGCAGAACAACTTTCGCTTGATATTGTTTAGCTAGTTCGGCGGATTTAGGAATAGCACGTTCCATTGTTTCGACTATCTCATAGTTAGGATAGCCAATTTCATCGAGTCGTTTAGCAAAGGCTTTGGCGGCATCACCGATCAGTAAGACTGCGGCTGTTTTAGCTTTAATTATATTCATCCAACCTGTATCATCTCCGGCTTTTGCTTCGCCTCCAGCGATGAGTATTGCTGGGGCGAAAACGGCATTTAAGCCTACTTCAGCTGCATCATAATTGGTGGCTTTGCTATCATTAATAAAGTCGATTCCTTGCCAGGTGCAAATATGTTCTAAGCGGTGGGGAACTCCGGGGAAGTTGTCGATCGCCAAAGCGATCGCATCCTTATCGATTCCTGCTAAACAAGCCGTCGCTACTGCCATTAACAGATTTTGTTGATTATGATCGCCTACCATTTTTAAAGCATTAGCTTGGACAATCTTTTCAGTTTCAAAAATTACCCAACCATCTTCAATATAAGCACCTTTACCATTAATTAAATTAGCTTTGCCCTTGACATTTGTCCAGTAAGCATTGGGAAAATGATTTGGGGCATTATTTTGTAAATAAGGATCGTTACCGTTGAAAATTTGGTTTTCCGATTGCGCTAATAAATGCGCCTTAATGTTAAAGTAATTTTCTAAGGTTTTGTGACGACTTAAGTGATCGGGGGTAAAAGTTGTCCAGATACCAATTCGCGGCGCAACTGAGGCGGAAGACTCAATTTGATAACTGCTAATCTCGGCAATTACCCAATCTGGAGGAGTTTCCGCTAATGCTAATTCGCAAGCTGCAAAACCGATATTACCGCAAGCGGGAGCATTCAATCCAGCTGCTTGAAATATCGCTGCAATTAAAGCGGTAGTTGTAGTTTTACCGTTAGTTCCAGTAATAGCTACCCAAGGAATATTTCGGAGATATCGCCATGCTAATTCCATTTCGCCAATAGTTTCAATTCCTAATTCTCTGGCGCGAAGTAAAAGCGGTGAATCCCAAGGAACTCCGGGACTAACTACGATTATTTTTGGCAATTCGGGACTTTCTAAGTCGAGGGAATAACCTAATTTAACGTCTATTCCTTCGCTAATTAGTTGTTCTGATTGCTGTTGTAAGTTGGGGTTGTTGTTGCGATCGCTTACTGTCACTTGCCAACCTTCTCTTTTTAGCAGTCTTGCAGCAGCATTTCCCGATCTTCCCAAACCAATGATATGAGCAATGGGCATAAGTTAAAAGGTAATTCCCTGATTTTTTCCGTTTATAATATTACAACCTAATGGGCTTTTTGCCATTAACTCTGTTTAAACCAAAGAAAAACCTCTCTTTCTTTCAGGATAACCTGTATCTATGAATACCAATCATCGCAATATCACCCCTATTTTCGCCACTATCTTCTCACAACTTTCTTTAGTGTTACTGTTGACGATCTCTGTAACTGGTGTATTAGCTGGATGTGTAAGTAATCCTTTGCAAAATCAGCCAGAGTTAAAGGAAAACTCTTCTGAAGAAAAGTCAGTCAATCAAGAAAAGCAAAATAATAATGATGACGATGATGATGACAAGAAGAAAAATTCGCAGGGTAAAGATGACGATGATGATGATGATTAAAAACCGCTAAAGACGCAGAGCACGCAGAGAAGAAAGGGAGAAAACTGTGATTGACAGGCAAGATGCCTGTCTTACAACCTGACTTTACAGTTTCTTCCCGATCGCTTCTTGGCGATTAACTTTTGACAATTGGGCCAAAATCTGCCAAGACTCGCGCATGATTTCGTAGTAATCCTAAGAGGTTTAAACGATTGCGGCGAATGTCTAAATTTTCATCCATTACTAACACGCTTTCGGGTCCATCAAAGAATGTGCTAACTGTGGGTGCAATGTTACTTAAAGCATCAACTAATTGTTGATAATTGCGTTGTGTTTGGGATGCTTTGGTTTGGGGAACTAGTTGGACGATCGCATCATAAAACGCCTGTTCAGATGACTTTTGAAATAACTGAGAATTTACTACAGATGTAGGTTCTAATTCTTGCTTATCTAAATCTCCTTGTGCGGCTAAACGAGTGGAACGGTTGACAGTTTCGTAAATTCGATCTAACTGACCATTTTGGCGAATTCGTTGTAAGAAATCAGCCCGATTCCTCGCGTCTAGTAAATCTTTTAAGGCGCGTTCTGTGTATTCTGGGTCATTTTCTCCCAAAACTGCATTGACTAAATCGTAATCAATTCCCCTTTCTTCTTGTAACAGGGTGCGAATCCGTTGGATGAAGAAATCTTGCAATTGAGATAACAATTCATTGGCGTTTGTTTTGGGGAATTTGGCAGCGAAATCGGCTACATTTTGCTCGATTAATTCTTGTAAATTGATGGTTAATTCTGCCGTCCAAGTAATGTTAACAATGGCATTGGCGGCACGGCGCAAAGCAAAGGGATCGGAAGAACCTGTAGGTAGCATTCCTAAGCCGAAAATGCCGATTAAGGTGTCTAGGCGATCGCTAATTCCCACCACTTGTCCGGTAATAGTTTCCGGCAATTTATCTCCAGCACCACGGGGTAAATAATGCTCAAAAATCGCCGTTGCTACTGCTTCAGTTTCTTCACTTGCAGCCGCATATTTTTGCCCCATTACTCCTTGTAATTCCGGGAATTCTCCCACCATTTGAGTAACTAAATCCGCTTTACATAATAAAGCCGCCCGTTGAATATTATTGCTGGTTTCTGAGTCTAATTGTAATTGCTCAGAAATTTCCCCGGCAATCTTTTGAATCCGATTTACTTTCTCCCGTACTGAACCTAAATCTTCTTGAAAAGTGACTTTTTCCAATTGGGGTAAGTAACTTTCTAAAGACTTAATCGAGTCAACTTTATAAAAATATTGCCCATCCGCTAACCTAGCACGAATTACTCTTTCGTTACCTGTGGCAATAATATCTGATTTTGCTGGATCGCCGTTGGAAACTGTAATAAAGTAAGGTAATAAATCGCGATATTCCGCAGTTTTAAAAATTGGGAAATAACGCTGTTGAGTTACCATTACCGTGGTAATTACTTCGGCTGGTAATTTCAAAAAGTCTGCGTCAAATTTCCCGACTACAGCAGTAGGCCATTCTACTAAATCGACTACTTCGGCTAATAAGTCGGGATAGATTTCAGCAAAACCATTTTGTTGAACACCTGCTTTAAGAATTTGCTCTTTAATTTTGGTTTGTCGCTGTTCTGGACTAACTTGAACGAAAGCAGATTCTAAGCATTGAACGTAATCTTTAGCGGTAGGAATTGAGACAGATTCAGGATGTAAAACGCGATGTCCTTGGGAGGTACGATCGCTCTTTACCGTCTCCGAACCATTGACAATTTCTAAAGGTAAAACCGCATCATTTAATAAAGCAACCAACCAACGAATTGGGCGAGAAAATCTAATATCACCATCACCCCAACGCATTAACCGCTTACCTTCTAACTTAGAAATCCAATGCGGAATTAACTCAGTTAAAATTTCCGCTGTCGATCGCCCCGGAATAGTTTTGCGAACAAAAATAAAATCACCTTTTTCCGTCGGACGAACTGACAAATCAGCCAATTCTACACCTTGCTTTTTAGCAAAACCTTCAGCCGCCTTGGTTGGTTTACCATCTTTAAAAGCCGCTGCTGCTGGAGGTCCTTTTACCTCTTCTACTCTGTCGGCTTGCTGAGTTGGCAAACCTTGAACTAACACAGCAAGGCGGCGCGGAGTACCGTAAATCTCAACTTTCTCGGTGTTTAAGAATTGTTCCGCCAAGGTGTTAGGAATGATAGTTTGCCATTGCTGAATGGCACTGGAGACAAAGCTGGCGGGGAGTTCTTCTGTACCGACTTCTAATAGGAAACTAGACATAGACTGAAACTTAAGTAGACTAGCTAAAACAGTTTATCGCGATTTGATGACTTAGAGATTGCACCTGTTGAGATATTTCGATCTTTTTTTTGCACCGTAAAGGACACAAAGAACGCAAAAAAAGAAAAAAGAGTTTGAGAGTTTTTCTAAGTTAAATAAGAAGTTGTGCAACAGTTGTTGTTTTCCCTAAAAAAATTTTTCTCCTAATTTCCCATTGTTTTATACTTCTGCTTTCCTGCTCCTCTCCATCCTGATATTAGCTCAACCAACTCGTATATTTAAGCAGGAGTTAGGTAAAAAGGGCGACTTTATATGGCTAATTGGTTACACAGCACGTTACTCTGGATGGGGGTAAATGTTTGGAATAATTGGCGCAAAAACTTTCCCCAGATTGAGCCTGATTTATATGGAATTAATCTGAACGGAGCTAACCTTAAAGGAGTCAATTTCAGCGGTGCAAATCTTGGTCCTGCGGGGTTGTTCAGCGCCGATTTACAAGGAGCAGATTTGACAGCAGCATACTTAAATGGAGCTTGTTTAAATCGTGCCAACCTCAGCGAAGCAAACTTATCCGGGGCATTATTACGTGGTGCAGATCTCACCAGAGCTAACCTTACAGGCGCAAACCTCACGGGGGCATACCTTAGCCGAGCCGACCTTTCCACCGCATTGCTAAGGGTAGCGAACTTGGCGAAAGCGGATTTGACGGGGGCATTTTTGCGCGGTGCTTACTTTACAGGCACAAATCTCCGCGGTGCGTATCTCAGCAGAGCCGACTTGACAGGCGCTTATATGCGAGCAGCTAATTTGAGTGAAGCTGACTTAACTGCGGCACTTTTTAGCAAAGCGGATTTAACTGCTGCTTTTTTTATCAGAACTCAAGCCCTTTATACCAATTTTAATAAAGCCAAATTTACTGGAGCTTGCATTCAAGATTGGAATATTAATAGCGCCACTCAATTAGATGAAATTGTTTGCGATCATGTTTATTTAGAATATCATCAAAAAGAACGTCGTCCAGTTAACGGAGAATTTGCAGCGGGAGAATTTAGTAAGTTATTTCAAAAAGATTTTGCTGCGGTTGATTTGATTTTTTTGCATGGTATTGAATGGCAAGCTTTTGCTCTGGCTTTACAAAATTTTCATAAAGAAATGGCAGGTTATGAAATATATATCCAAGCAATTGAACAGAGGTTAGATGGTGCTTTTGTGATTCGGTTTAAAGTTCCTTGTGATACTAATAAGGCTCAAATTGAGAAAGCTTTAAAGTTGCAATATGAGTTAGCATTGCGCGATTTTGATAGAAAATATAGTGAACAATTACAGAACCAATCTGAAGATATTGCTATTCATCGCCAACAAGGTGCTAATTTGATGGAGATTGCGAAAACAATGGCTAATAGACCGATCGATCTAAAAAGTTTAACTTCTGGGGAAAACTCTTGTATTTGGGGATTGGGGGCTGGAGACTAGGAACTAAGCTGTTACGCATTAAAAAGTCATATTGTAGGGTGCGTCAGATTTAGATATTTTCCTTTCTATATCAGGCTTTACCGTCTGACGCACCCTACTCGTTAATAAGTGATTTAAATGCGTAACAGCTTA
>NZ_JBHFNS010000005.1:0-1154 GCF_041929135.1 Floridaenema fluviatile BLCC-F154
TGTAATGGAAGGAATCAACAATAAAGCTAAACTAATTATGCGTCAGGGTTATGGTTTTACAAATTTTGAAAGTTTTCGTGCCCGCCTTTTAGGTAGTTTTTCTGATTAGAAATATTTATCACAGACTTTAGAGGAGAGCCATTCGGCAATCTTTGGAGTGATTATATCATTAGCAGGCCCATTGGCGATATACTTCGCATAAGTTTGTCTTGAACCTCGTTCTGACTGCGCTGTTAACACTTCAGGAGTGAAAGCAATTTCTCCGAATTTGCGTGGCATCATGCCCTCCTCAATTATCAGTTTTGTGTTGTGTTTTTGAAGCGATCGCTAATTTGATTAACCAGCAGTATTACCAGCAATTAATGGTGCTAACTTATCGTCCGTGATTTTATAAACCTGCCATTGGGATGTAGCCTGGGAGTTGTTTGATGCGCTCGATCCAAGCCAAAACATTTGGATAAGATGCGAGGTCAATCTTGCCATCAGGTGCTAACGCAATGTATGGGAAAATCGCAATATCAGCAATAGTCGTCCGCTCGAATTCTAGCCAAGTTCTGGTACTCAAATGTTTGTCAAGTTGGGTTAAAATGTATTCGGCTTTTTGGTAAGCGCGATCGATATTTATACTAGTCGCACCAAACAAATGATAAAGTCGAGCATTTTCAGGCCCTTGACGAACTTCACCAGCAGTTGTAGATAACCAGCGAACAACTTGTGCTAAAGATAAAGCATCCAAAGGCAACCATTCTTCACCGCCATACTGTCTTGCTAAATACACCAAAATTGCTTGAGCATCTGCCAGTTTAGTATCACCATCAACCAACAAAGGAACTTGTCCAAAAGGGTTAAGTGCTAGATATTCTGGTGACTGATGTTCCCCTTTCATCAAGTCAACTTTTACCCATTCGTATTCCAGATTTAGCAATTCCAAAAACAGTCTAACTTTGTAACTGTTCCCTGACATTTCATGACCATAAAGCTGAATCATACTGATTTCTCCTAATCAAAAGTGGCTTTACTTTGAGCCAGCTTGATAACTTGCATCAAGTTGGTAGCTGTTTGAATGTCTTTTTCCCTTTGTACCGTTCATTCGGTATAGTTATACTGTACCGAACGTTCTATATAATGTCAATAGTTAATTCCTAATTTTTGAG
>NZ_JBHFNS010000007.1:0-24065 GCF_041929135.1 Floridaenema fluviatile BLCC-F154
TAAGCTGTTACGCATTTAAATCACTTATTAACGAGTAGGGTGCGTCAGACGGTAAAGCCTATGTAGAAAAGAAAATATCTAAATCTGACGCACCCTACAATATGACTTTTAAATGCGTAACAGCTTACTGTTGTTGCTGTGTATTAGGCAAAGCACCAGGCTGAACAACTAAATCAACATTCTGACCGCTGCGAAGCACTTCCATTGGCAACCGAGCACCAACACTGCTAGCATCTACAGCTTGTTGTACAGAGCTAGAATCTTTCACGGATTGATTGTTGATTTTGCTGATAACATCACCAGAACGTAATCCGGCTTTGTCAGCTGGAGAATTTGGCACCACTCGAACAATTAACACGCCTTCGTCTTGATTGACTTGCAAATTGAGTTCGGGATCGCTGTTAATATTTTCCTTCATCTCAGCAGTCAGGTCTACCATTTGAATTCCCAAGTAAGGATGTTGAACTTTTCCTTGAGAGATCAACTTGTTAGCAATATTTTGGGCGGTGTTAACTGGGATGGCAAAACCGATTCCTTGAGCACCTTGGATAATGGCTGTATTGATGCCAATTACTTCTCCAGCCGCGTTTAATAGTGGGCCACCGGAATTACCTGGGTTAATCGCTGCGTCTGTTTGGACAAATTTCACTCGTTGATCGGGAACGCCGACTTGACTGCTGCTGCGACCTGTGGCGCTGACAATGCCTGTGGTGACGGTGTTATCTAAACCAAGGGGGTTGCCGATCGCGATCGCCCATTCTCCCGGTTTTAAATTATCCGAATTCCCTAATCTTACAGTCGGCAAGTTTTGAGCATCAACTTTGATCACTGCTACGTCAGTTACCGAGTCTTTACCCAACACCTTACCTGTCAAAACTCGACCATCTTTCAGGGTAACTTTTACCGTGTCGCTACTAGAAACAACGTGCGCGTTAGTCAAAATATGACCGTCAGAGTTGAAAATAAACCCCGATCCTGTTTCGCTAACTTCCCGCGATCGTGGGTATTCTGGCATTCGGCGACCGTAATATTCCCCGAAAAACGGATCTTCTTGAAGACCTCTTGGCATTCTAGTGCTTACGGTTCTGGAAGCATCAATTCTCACTACCGCTGGCCCAACTTTCTGCACTACATTAGTGACAAAATTGTTATCTGAGTTAAATGGTAATTGGGCTACTATGTTCGAGGTCACTGATTTATCAGTAGCTTGGGAAGGCAAATTACTTTGTGATAATAAGTTGCTACCTGCTAAGCTGATTCCAGATCCTAACAGTACCAATGACAAATAAGTAAATACCTTGGGCATAGCAAATCTCTTAGATCCTTGATTGTTAGGTTTTGTATCTTTTAGTTCCATTTTTTGCTAATTCTCCTGAAACTTCAACTCTAGGTCGGTTTTTTTGTTATTGGTTGGCAATAGTTCTTACTCTCATAAGTGGTGAGTAGCGATCCGGAGACCCTGCATAAGTCTCAATACTTCTCGGTTAAGCATTTTTTGCCTTTGTAGGGGCGAAGCATTCGGACAGAAAATCTAGGGTTTGAGTCATAAATTGTCGCCCGAATGCTTCGCCCCTACTCTTAACCGAGCAGTATTGGCATAAGTCTTATCTTTAGTAGTAGATTTTCTTTTGCTTACGTTTTTGATTTTAGATATCTTGTGTGACAATTTGATTACACTTGTATGTCAATTGGTTGACACTTTCTCGACCGAACTACTAGGCTTTTCCGTCAACCATCTATTTTACTTAAAGATCCTTAGATGCCAAGAATTCTGGTCTAGCTTGCTGGGTTCTTTGTAGTGTATCTGCCAAAGCAGCCCAATCTCCTTGTTGAATCTGAGTAATTAATCGATCGAGAGTTTGACGATAAGAAAAAAGCGATCGCAACAACTGTTCTTGATTATAAGTTGACATCAACACTCCTAATTCTGGATTTCCCCCACCTACCCGACTAGTATCGCGAAATCCTGAACTAGCTAAATTTTGCGCTAACTGCAACACATTCAAATCACTTTCACTCAAGCAAGCACTAATTAAACTAGCACTGATAATTACTGGTAAATGGGAAATCCAAGCTACAGCTTTATCATGTTCTTCGGGACGACAAAGATAAAATTTTGCTTGCAGCGATCGGACAATTTCCCCGACTATTTTTACTGTTTCAGGAGTAGTATTTTCTACCGGAGTTAATACATAAGGTTTGCCCACAAACAAATTAGATTGTGCCGCATCTATTCCACTTTCGGCAGTTCCCGCCATTGGATGTCCGCCAATAAAATTCGGCCAAATTTTCACAGCATCGGTGACAATTGGAGATTTAACTGAACCCACATCCGTTACAATTGTTGACGGTGAAAGATGAGGAATTAATTGTTCAATTGTGGGAATAATTAAATCTAAAGGCGTGCAAATAAATACTACATCTGCTGCGGCTAACAGGGAAAGATTCACGCTAGCAGCATCGACAATCCCCCGTTCGATCGCTGTTTGGCAAGTTTGTTCGCGCCGACTAACACCTAAAACTTGATAACCAAGCGATCGCAAATCTAACGCCAAAGAACCACCAATTAAACCTAATCCGATAATTCCAATATTCATGTTTGTATACTGAAAAATACAATTACTTATTGAGATGACTGTACAATAATCACCTGTTAGGATAACAATTGCAGTGGCGATCGGTAAAGATCGACTCAGTACGCCACTCCCAGCAGCTAGCAAAATCAACTACTTTCCTTAGTAGCATCAGCAACCGATGACAGCGATACCCAAGATATCACAGGTTAGTCAGTAGGGGGAAAAATTTTTGGTAGATACTGGGATAAACTTTGCTAGTAAACATTCACCCAATATAAATTCTTTTAGTTAAGAATAGCAGGACACCGACAATCTGTAGGTATAGTAAATGATTACTCCCAATCCCAACTCTATGCAAAATCCCATAACACATCAATCCTAGATCTGATTATCTGCCTAAAATGCCAAGATTCATTCATAATTTGCTATTTCAGGCATTAATTGACGAACAAAAGAACTTTTATCTCTTAAATTTGGGTGTTTCTAAGGTAATCTTATGGAAGTAGAAGAATTTTTAAATAAGTATTCCCAAGGAGTCCGAGATTTCACTGGGGTTAACTTAACAGAAGCGAACCTTAGTGGAGTCAACTTAAGTGGAGCAAATTTGAGCCAAGCGAACCTAAGCATATCGAATCTTAGTGGAGCCAACCTCAGCCAAGTTAATTTGAATCAAGCAAAACTGAACGTAGCCAGACTCAGCGGCGCAAATCTTACCCAAGCAAATTTATCTGCGGCAATTCTGAATGTAGCTAATTTAGCTAGGGCTGATTTGCGGGAAGCTGACTTATTTCAAGCCGCAATGATTCGCACTGAATTAATTCGGGCGGAATTAAGTTCGGCTAATTTGAGTGAAGCCAATCTCACTGGAGCAGATTTAGGAGAAGCTAGGCTGAGATTAGCTAATTTGAGAGGCGCAAATTTAAGCGAAGCAAATTTGCGAGGTACTAGTTTAACTGGAGCTAATTTACAACAAGCAAATTTACATGGCGCAGAATTAAGCCGAGCCGATTTAAGCGGTACAGATTTGCGTGGTGCAGAACTGAGACAAGCAAATTTAGGAATGGCGAACTTGACAGGGGCAGATTTGCGGGGAGCTAATTTAAGATGGGCGGATTTAAGTGGCGTAAATTTACGTTGGGCAAATCTCAGTGAAGCCAAACTAAGCGGCGCGAATTTAAGTGGTGCAGATTTAAGTAATGCTAATTTAATGAATACTAGTTTGGTGCATACAGATTTATCTCAAGCTAACTTAATTCAGGTAGATTGGATTGGTGCAGATTTAACTGGAGCAAATTTGACAGGAGCTAAACTCTATGCTGTGTCAAGGTTTGGTTTGAAAACGGAAGGGATAAATTGTGAGTGGGTGGATTTGAGTCCAGATGGCGATCGATCGCAAATCTATCGCTTAAGCGCCGAAGAAGCCAGAAGATTTTTTCATCAAACATCCCCAACAATTCGGATTATCATTGATGCTTCTTTAGATCAGGAAGCTAACTTTGCTTTAGCCGCTACTTACTATCAGATCTCTCAAGAATATCCTAGTTTTATTCGTCCAGCTAGTATTGAAGTTGGGGAGAGAAGAACCACATTAAACTTAAGAATTGATAGCGATGCACAACTATTCATTAATGCTTATTTAGCCGCATCTCCTTTTGATAATGGTAAAAAAGTTCAAGAAAATATCCTCTCAATTTTGCAAATAGTTCAAGAAGAATCCGAAGAATATTTGTTACTAGAATCCGAGAAAATGGAATTAGAAAAAATTACTAACCACATCAATCAAACCCTGAAAAATATTAAAAAAATCAAACCAGGAAAATACTTAAGTAAAAATATCAGTAAACTTGACTTCTTTAAAGCGCCTACCCAAATTACACTGACGAACTCTAGCGAACAAGCCTTAAATGTTTATCAAGACTTTAACTTTGGAAAACGCTTTGTGGTTAACAATATTTGGGAAAACTTACAAAATAGAATCCCCGATACAAAACTAGCTCTGCCACCGATAAATTTGATCTTTGACTTCCTGAAAAATTCTTATCTCTAAATTCATAATTGAGTTTTCTATTTTCCGTAATCCAGAATTAAAATAAGAGTGAGGAGCAGATAACTCCATTGATTTAGTTGATTTAATTGTCCCCTGATTGATGGCAAGGAAGCCGGATGGAAATAGAAGAATTACTCATCAGTTATGCCAATGGAGAACGTAACTTTGCGGCAATCAATTTAAGTGAAGCACAACTAAGCGGAGTCAACTTAAGTAGTGCGAATTTGAGTAAAGCCAACTTAAGCGTAGCCAATCTCAGTCGGGCAAATTTAAGTAAAACAGACCTCAGCTATGCTAAGTTGAATGTCGCTAGACTTAGTGGTGCAAACTTATCTGAAGCTAACTTGAGTCACGCTATTCTCAACGTTAGCAATCTAATTTTGGCAAATTTAAGTAATGCAGAATTAATAGAAGCTGCTTTAATTAGAGCCGAGTTAATTCGGGCTGAATTTAGTGGAGCGAATCTCACAGGCGCTAACCTCAGCAATGCTAATCTTCGAGAAGCAAGACTGAGACAATCTAACCTGAGTCGGGCTAATTTGAGTTCTGCTGACTTGAGAGGATCTTCTTTAATTGCCGCTAATTTAGAAGCCGCAAATCTCCAAGGTACAGATTTAAGTAGAGCCGATTTAAGTACAGCTAATGCTACCAATGCAGAATTTAGGCAAGCAAATTTAAGTTTTTGTAATCTGAGTGGAGCGAATTTAAGCGGCACAAATTTACGCTGGGTAGATTTGCGCGGAGCAAATTTGCGTTGGGCTGATTTAAGTGATGCAAAATTAAGCGGTGCTAACTTAGCTGGAGCAGATTTAAGTAATGCTAACTTACATAATGCTAGTTTGGTTCATGCTGATTTAAGAGAAGCAAGATTAATGCACGCTGATTGGACTGATGCTAATTTGTCAGGAGCCAATTTAACGGGAGCAAAACTGCATTCTGTATCGCGATTTGGGTTAAAAACTGAGGGGATAATTTGCGAGTGGTTAGATTTGAGTCCCGATGGCGATCGCACTCAAATTCGTCGTCTCAATCCCGAAGAAGTCAGAAAGTTTTTTCATCAAACCTTACCCAAAATTCAAATTATCATCGATGCGCCCTTAGACCATGAATCTCACATAATCTTAGCTACCGCTTATTATAAAATCGCTCAAAAATACCCACCTTTATCCCAACCACCAACTATTAAAGTTGGTCAGCGTCGCACCATGCTAACCTTTGCAATGGAAACCGATAATCAATTATTCTGTGCTGCCTTCGCTGCTATATTGCCCTTTGCCGATAGTGAAGAAACCCAGAGGAATATCGTCAGATTTTTGCAAATGTTGCAAGTCAATAACTCTACAATTAGTCTAGCAAAAGAACAAATAAGAATCCAAAATGTTAGCGATTTCTTAACGGAAAGACTCAGCCAGACTTTTCAGATCAAATTAATGAAACCTACCTTAAATATTCCCAAAAGGCTGAGATTTTTTCAAGCTCCTACCCAGACAGTTGTATGTAATTCAAGCGATCAAACTTTGCCAGTATATAATCATCCTAACTTTGGCAAACATTGGGTAAAATCATCTAGCTCTTTCGATCCTGATGATATTACTACGATTAAATCGGCGCAATACACTTTACCAGAAAGTAGTATAATATCCGACTTTGTGAAAAACTTTCCTCATAGTCAATCATGAATAATGGCAGAGAAAATAATTTAAAATAACCGTAAAGACACTAGAATTGTGAGGTTAAGTGATGAGTAGTTGGCGCGATCGCATGAACAAAATGACAGGGCGCACCCGCTTTGTTGTTTGTCGGATTTTTATTCACTTAGCAGGGGATGAAGTTGCCCCATTAATCGGAGTACTAAATCAAGCTGCTAGAGAAGCAATTGATGCCGAAGGTGAAATTGATGTTTTAGGCGAAGGATTGGAACAAATTTGCATCAATCTATTACAAAATGATTTATATTGGCGATCGGCAGCCAACGAAGGCAACGTATTTTGGGACGAAGGCGAAGCAGGCGACGAAATAAATTATTTATTTACCGACTCAGCCCAACGTTACAAAAGTGAATCTTATGAGAGTAAAGATATCGGAGAAACCGAACCATTCTCCATCCCAGTTACTCGTAACTTAATTGTTATGATTACAGTAGCATTTGAAGGCGAAGTCCCGGAATTAGAAACAGACCTTGCCGATATTAATGCTCTCAAAGCAGGTTTAAAAGCTCTGATTAATTTACATTATCAAAGAAGTCTCAGAGCCATCCAAGTTCATTGGTCTCCAGCTAAATTAGGTGATGAATTAACCGACGATCAAATATTAGAATATTATCCAGAACTCATCCCCCTATAGTTATATATTTGAAAGTCGGAAGATCTTTTTACCCATCAATCCAAAGTTCCTGAAAAAACATGAATTTCCCTCGATCGACACTACGTAAACTTACAGTCCTCTTTCTCTCATTACTCTTGTGTTGGACAACCGTCGCTTGTGGAGGTGACACAGTTTCCACCAGATCAGGAGGAAATCAAAGCGCCCCTACGAGAACAGTTTCCAGCAAAATCACTGCCGGAGAATACCCCGTACAACAAGCAAGATACAACGATGCCAACGGGGAATACAGCCTGATGTTACTCAACACGCCACCGGGAACACCCGCCAACTTCCGCACCTCAGACTTACAAATGGCGCAACTCTCACCAGAAGAAGTCTCAGCCGGAAAAAAAGCTTACCTTAAGGTAGATGACAAAGGTCAAACAAGTTTGCGTATTCCCGAAGACTTCAAAATTGAGTATATCCACGCAGTCACCGAAACCCGCACCGACCCCCAAACCGGACAACCACAAACCGTAATTGTTCGTCAACAAAGCGGTGGTTTCTGGGCTCCCTTCGCAGGTGCAGTTGCAGGTAACTTAGTCGGCAATATGCTGTTTGCACCCAGATACTACGTACCGCCAGTTTATCAACCCGGAATGTCTGTAATGACTGGTTACGGCGGATATGGCAGCACCTACAGCCAAGCCACCACACGCTACCAACAACGGTACAACGAACCACCAGCAGCAGTCAGAAATCGTCCGGCTTATCTTCGTACCACAGGGACGTTGAGAAATAATCCAGCTGCAAATCGCCCTGGATTTAATCGCCCCAACCGCACCACCCCCGGACAAAGAGCCACAGGTTCCGGTTTCGGTTCCAGCACCCTGAGACAATCAGGTAGATCTAGACCTAGTTCTGGCACCTCCAGTTTCGGCAGCGGTGGGCGCAGTCGCAGCACCTCCGGCTTCGGTACCCGCAGTCGTGGCGGTAGAAGACGTTAGGTACTAGGGACTGGGGACTGGGGACTGAGAGAGTTCTGAGTTTGTAGGGGCGGGTCTAGCAGATAAGTCTGGAGTCACAGCAGAAGAATTAACAGCAAAACCCGCCCGTAAGAGTTTTCTTGCTCCCCATCTCCCCACCTCCCCACCTCCCCGCCCCCCTGTCCAAATCCGCTGGGGAAATTATGAAAAGCAATGTCCGACTATGTTACTTTTTTTAATAGAAGTGAGAGCGTAGCAAAGCTCATCCTTTTCTAAAAAGGATCGAAAATAAAACGCTCAACTGGCTAACAACCTGCCTAAAATTAAACACAGGCTGTATTTAGGTTACAGTTCTGAGGGGCAAAAATTTTTCTCCCTAAAGCAGACGAAGGTTGGCTTTAAATTCAACCCATCCTCAAAGCAGGAGATTGGGAAACGCGACATCAGCAATACATGAGATTAGGAACTCTTGCTTCATGTTTACTAAGCAGTTAAAGGACTCGTCAGTATATAACTGGTTCCAAGAACGGTTGGAAATCCAAGCACTTGAGGAAGATATAACCAGCAAGTATGTACCTCCCCACGTAAATATTTTTTATTGCTTGGGTGGGATTACCTTAGTTTGCTTTTTAATCCAGTTTGCCACTGGATTTGCCATGACCTTTTATTACAAGCCAACTGTTACCGAAGCATTTTCCTCGGTACAGTACATCATGACCGATGTTAACTTTGGTTGGTTGATTCGTTCCATCCATCGTTGGTCTGCCAGCATGATGGTGCTGATGATGATTCTGCACATTTTCCGAGTTTATTTGACTGGTGGTTTCAAAAAGCCTCGTGAATTAACTTGGGTGACTGGTGTAGTTTTGGCTGTAATCACCGTTTCCTTTGGTGTAACTGGTTATTCCTTGCCTTGGGATCAAATTGGTTACTGGGCGGTAAAAATCGTTAGTGGTGTTCCCGAAGCGATTCCAGTGGTTGGCACATTGATTGCTGACTTGTTACGTGGTGGTTCCAGTGTTGGTCAAGCTACGCTAACTCGTTATTACAGTGCTCATACCTTTGTACTGCCCTGGTTAATTGCGGTATTTATGTTGTTACACTTCTTGATGATTCGCAAGCAAGGTATTTCTGGCCCCTTGTAATATCAGAAGTTAACTGCTGTTTTTTCATTTCTCGACAGAGGAGCGCACTTTTAAAGATGTCAGTACTTAAGAAACCGGATCTTAGCGATCCTGTATTACGGGCAAAACTGGCTAAAGGCATGGGTCACAATTATTACGGTGAACCAGCTTGGCCTAATGACTTGTTGTACACTTTCCCGATCGTAATTATGGGTACGATCGCATTGTGTATCGGTTTAGCGGTTCTCGACCCCGCAATGGTGGGCGAACCTGCCGATCCGTTTGCCACACCTTTGGAAATTCTGCCAGAGTGGTATTTGTGGCCTGTATTCCAAATTTTGCGGACAGTACCTAACAAGTTGCTGGGTGTATTGCTGATGAGTGCAGTACCCGCTGGTTTGATTTTGGTGCCTTTTATTGAAAGCGTCAATAAATTCCAAAATCCCTTCCGTCGTCCATTAGCAACCGCAGTATTTTTATTTGGTACTTTGGTAACTTTGTGGCTAGGTATTGGGGCAATTTTCCCGATCGACAAATCTCTGACTCTCGGTTTATTCTAAACTGAAGCAAGTTTTAATTGATGCCTGTTGAGTTTTTTATTCTCAGAAAACCTCAGCAGGCATCAAGCTATTTTTGTAATTTTGTAGGACAGGCAAGATGCCTGTCCTACAATAAGGGAAATTCCTTATTCATCTTCGCGTAAATCTCCCCGTAAATTGTCGCCTTCATTAATCATTTGCGGGGCAAAACCGGGATTAGAAAGTAATTCCTTGGGATTGTCGGGAATGTTACCAGTGCGAACTAAGTCTCTGGGGTCTACTACATTTTCATCATCAATTTCGGGAGGCGCATCAAGATTTTTTTTGTATCCAGGTTGTTTAGGTGCTTCGCCAGTCATAATTTTTGTCGGTTTAACATACTTTTTTCAGCCTAGAATTAGGATGAAGAAACATACACTATCGGAAGACAGATTAGAGATTTAAAGATGGCGAAGAAGCAGAAATTTCCCCATTTAGTTGGTTCCAAATGGACAGCTTTACAAAAAACTTGGGGTTGGCGGCATTTTCAAGTAGTAAATCGCAAGAATCAAGGGGAATGGGTATTTGCTGAGATGGTTGCTTCTTGCGATCCAAATGTGCGGTTTTGGATCAATGCTAAAGCTTTGAAAGATCGGACAATGTGGCAAGCGGGGTGGCAAACTTTACAAGAAATCCAGAATATTGAGTTAGACTCGTCAGAAGAGATGATTTCAGAAATACTTTAATCAAGAGGAGATTAGAGTAACCTATAATTTTAAGGTGCAGCCAAGGTTCTAGTAATGGAAACAAAACGCCTGGGAAAGACTAATATTAGTGTAAGTGCGATCGGTCTAGGTGGAATGCCAATGTCATTAAGCAGCAGACCGCCTGAATCACAATCAATTGAAGTGATACATCGTGCCCTTGACTTAGGAATTACATTCATCGATACAGCTGATTCCTATTGTAAAGATGAAACAGATAAACATCACAACGAGAAACTAATTGCTAAAGCATTAAGCGAGTATGCTGGTGATGTGAGTAATGTGATTGTTGCTACTAAAGGCGGATTGATGCGACCGAATGGTGCATGGACAAGGAATGGAAATCCCGAGCATTTAAGAAAGACAATTAGAGAAAGTTTTGCGGCGTTGGGTGGGGGAAAAGCGATCGATCTATGGCAATATCATTCACCAGATCCAGAGTATAGTATTAAAGAATCGTTGACAGTAGCCAAAGAAGCTGTAAACGAAGGATTAATTAAATTTGTTGGCGTTTCTAACTTTTCAGTTGAACAGATTAAACGGGCGCGTGAGATAGTAGAAATTGTTTCGGTGCAGAATCAATTTAACCCTTGGTATCGCTTACCAGAAATTGATGGAGTGTTGAAATATTGTGAGAGAGAGAGTTTAACATTTTTACCTTGGAGCCCCTTGGGTGGAAGTCGAAGAGTTGGTAGTTTAGGAGATGTAGAAGCGATCGCCAAACTAGCAAAAGAAAAAGAAGTATCTGTATATTGTATTGTGTTGGCGTGGTTAAGATCTAAATCGCCTTGCATTGTACCAATTCCAGGAGCGAGTAAAGTTGGGAGTGTTGAAGATTCAGTTCGTGCGTTAGAAGTGAGATTAACTGAGGCAGAAATAGGTAGAATCGATCGAGCAACAGAAAGTTAACACTTTTGGATTTTAGATTGCCGATTTTAGATTGAAAATCAGCAATATTAATAAGATAAACTCAAGTCGCTAGTTACAAATATTATCGCTTCGATCCCCCCTAGCCCCCCTTACAAAGGGGGGAAACAAATTCAAAGTCCTCCTGCTGACAAAGGGGGGGAAACAAATTCAAAGTCCCCCTTGGTAAGGGGGATTTAGGGGGATCTAGCAACATCAGTATATTATTGAGTGAAATAGCGACCTGCCATTTGCATTGCGTCAGCAATATCGACATCGCCATCACCATCAGCATCGAGGAAATTATTAACCACAGGATTTTCACCTTGAGGATTTTGGGTATTGTTACCAGCTTGGAGGAAATTGAGTACTAGAGGTACTAACATGGGAAGCATTTGGAGGATGGTATTGCGATCGATCCCCGTTCTTTGAGAAACTACATCTGCAACAGATTCCCACTGAGAACCAAACAAAGCATTAACAGCAGAAGGATTAGGAGAAGTTCCAGCAAATTGATTGATGATACTTTCCACTAATTGATTACCACCTTCCGCACGCTTTTGCTGTAAAGAAGAACGCACCAAACTACCAACACCCGACAAAGCAGATTGCATTGTAGAATTATCAGTACCTTGGTTGTTTTGTACCTGCTGGACGCTATTAAAAATGTTAGCGAGTTGACCTGCATTAGCTTGCAAGTTAGGATCGTTAACTGCGTTGAGTATTTGGTCAAAAAGTCCCATAGCTTTAGATTTTTGAGATTATATAGATAAAGTTATCACTTATGCAATGATAAACAGAGTTGACTGAAATAAACAAAAGTCTAATGGATGAAATACAGGTTAGTTACCTCCATTATCTTCTTCTTTCTTCGTGTCCTAATTCGCTATCGCGAATTAGGACACGAAGGAAGAAGAAGAAGAGGAATTAAGGGTTGTGGATAATGCGTTTTATACCTTCTTTGAGGATGGGGACGTTAAAGTTGATTAGTAGGGCAAGGGGGCATTTGGTTACTTTTAGGTAGGAGATGACTTGGGCATCATGGATAGGTGCTAATTTCTCTACTGCTTTTAATTCCACAACTAAAATATTACCAACCAGAAAATCTAATTCGCTCTCTCCAACTCGATGACCTTTGTAATTGATTGCTACACTTTTCTTAGGTTCATGAGGTATATTACGCGCTTGAAATTCTGTAGCTAAAGCGTGCTGATACACCGACTCCAAAAATCCTGGCCCCAACACCCGATGTACCTCAATCGCCGCCCCAATCACCTGATAAGCTAACCTCTCCACCTCCTCTTTCAACTCTCTCATTCTTCCTTCTTCTTCCTTCGCGCTCTTCGCGTCTTCGCGGTTCATTCCTCTTTCCTCCTTCTCGGTATGGCAAAATTTTACAAGAAACAGCGAATCCCTTAACCAATGACACTAAACCTCCCCCCCCAATACGACCCCTTTTCCACCGAATCTAAGTGGCAAACATTCTGGTCAGAAAACCAAACCTTTAAAGCAGACCCCAAAAACGACGGAAAATCCTACAGCATGGTCATTCCGCCACCCAACGTTACGGGTAGTCTCCACATGGGGCACGCCTTCGGACAAACTCTCATGGATATCCTCGTCCGTTACCATCGAATGCAAGGTTACAATACTCTTTGGGTTCCCGGAACTGACCACGCCAGCATCGCAGTTCATACCATGCTGGATAAGGAATTTAAAAAAGAGAAAAAAACCCGTTTTGATTTCGGTCGTCAAGCATTTCTCGAACGCGCTTGGGAATGGAAAAATAATTCCGGTGGTGCAATAGTTAATCAGATGCGCCGTTTGGGTATCTCGGTTGATTGGTCGCGGGAACGTTTCACAATGGATGAGGGTTTGACGAAGGCGGTTATTGAAGCTTTCGTTCGCCTTTATGATGATGGTTTGATTTATCGTGGCAATTATTTAGTTAACTGGTGCCCAGTTTCTCAATCTGCGGTTTCTGATTTGGAAGTGGAAAATAAGGAAATAAATGGTCATTTATGGCATTTCCGTTATCCACTTACTGATAATTCGGGTTATTTGGAAGTTGCGACAACTCGACCGGAAACTATGTTGGGCGATACTGCTGTCGCGGTTAATCCGTCGGATGAACGCTATCAACATTTGATTGGCAAAACTCTGACTTTGCCAATTATGAATCGGGAAATTCCGATTATTTCTGATGAGTTGGTTGATGCTACTTTTGGTACTGGTTGTGTTAAGGTGACTCCGGCCCATGACCCGAATGATTTTGAAATGGGTCAGCGTCACAATCTGCCGTTTATTAATATTATGAATAAGGACGGTTCGCTAAATGAAAATGCGGGGCCGTTCCAAGGTCAAGACCGTTTTAAGGCACGGGAAAATGTGGTTAAACGGTTGGAGGAAGATGGGTTTTTGGTGAAGATTGATGAGTATAAGCATAGTGTACCATTTAGCGATCGCGGAAAAGCCCCGATCGAACCTCTCCTCTCAACTCAATGGTTTGTCAAAATTCAATCTCTCGGAGAAACAACTTTAAAATTCTTAGATGAGCAAAATTCCCCTAATTTTGTTCCCCATCGTTGGACGAAAGTCTATCGCGATTGGTTGGTAAAATTAAAGGATTGGTGTATCTCTCGTCAATTATGGTGGGGACATCAAATTCCCGCTTGGTATGCTATCAGTGAAACGAATGGCGAAATTACAGATAACACGCCTTTTGTTGTTGCATACACGGAAGCAGAAGCTTGGGAAAAAGCAAAAGCTAAGTTTGGCGAAAATGTCAAAATAGAACAAGATCCAGATGTTTTGGATACTTGGTTTTCTTCCGGTTTATGGCCTTTTTCTACTTTGGGTTGGCCTGAAAAAACAGAAGATTTAGAATTTTATTATCCGACTGGTACTCTAGTTACAGGGTTTGACATCATCTTTTTCTGGGTTGCCAGAATGACTTTGATGGCAGCTTATTTTACTGGCAAAATGCCTTTCCGTGATGTCTATATTCACGGTTTAGTCTTAGACGAAAATGGCGAGAAAATGTCTAAGACTAAAGGAAATGGTATCGATCCTTTGGATTTGATTGATAAGTATGGAACTGATGCAGTACGCTATACTTTGGTGCGTCAAGTCGCTGGCGCAGGTCAAGATATTCGCTTAGATTACAATCGCAAAAAAGGCGAGTCTTCCGCAGTAGAAGCTTCCCGCAATTTCACCAACAAATTGTGGAATGCCTCTCGATTTGTCATGATGAATTTAGAGGGATTAGAACCCAGTCCCCAGTCCCCAGTCCCCAGTCCCCAGTCCCTCGAATTATCTGACAGTTGGATTCTCTCCCGATACAATCAGGTTGTGCAGCAAACTACTCAATATATCGATAATTACGGATTAGGTGAAGCAGCAAAAACACTCTATGATTTCTTCTGGGGCGAGTTCTGCGATTGGTACATTGAATTAGTCAAATCTCGTCTACAAAAAGATGCTGATGCAACTTCTAAAAAGGTTGCTCAACAAACTCTTGCTTTTGTTTTGGAAGGGACTTTAAAATTAATTCATCCCTTCATGCCTCACATTACTGAGGAAATTTGGCACAGTCTGACTCAAGCTGAAGAATCAGCATCTTTGGCGTTACAAGCGTTTCCCAAAGCTGATGCAAATCTGATTAATTCTGAGTTGGAAGCAGATTTTGATTTGTTGATTAACACGATTCGCACGATTCGCAATTTACGCGCCGATGCTGATATTAAACCATCAACTAAAGTAACGGCAATTTTGCAAAGTGAGAATGAAAAAGAACGCCAAATTTTAACATCAGGTGAGACATACATTCAAGATTTGGCGAAGGTGGAAAAACTGACTATTACTCCTAGTTTAAATGAGGAAGTTGGACAATCAACTACTGGCGTTGTCGGTACTATCCAAGTAATTGTTCCTCTAACTGGTGTGGTAGATATTGCAGCTTTACGCAGCAAGATAGAGAAGAAGTTGAGCAAAATTGAGAAGAATATTCAATCACTTTCAGCACGGTTGAATAATCAAGCTTTTGTGGCGAATGCTTCTCCTGAAGTTGTCCAAGCTGATAAGGATGCTTTGGCGGAAGCGGAGAAACAAGCGGAGATTTTGCGCGAAAAAATGCAGCAACTTCAGTAAGTTTTTGTTTAGTGCGATAAGCTGTAGGCGTATCGCACTTTTACTTTCCGTTTATAGTTTCAGTTAGCAGACTGTTGTTCCCCCGCCTTCTTTACTTGTTCCACATCCAACTCTAACGCCTGTGCTATTTGTTCCACAGTTAATCCCACTGCTAACAACCGGGGTACTGTTGCTATTTTGGTTGCTATCTCACCTTCCCGAAAAGCGTCTTGATAGACTCTTGTTTGCTTTAATTCACTTAATCCAAACATTGCTTCTATCTCCTTTTGACTCTTGTTTGGTAACTTATAGACTAAGATAGTCTCTATTAATTGTAATACTTGGGTCTGGGTTAGTTCATCTGGTATTTCTGACCTCACTTTATTTATCAGATTTCTTGCTTGTTCTACGGCGTTTTCTTCTGGGGAAATGACTAATTTAATAGTTCCAACACCGATAGATTGTTCTGCTATTTCTCCCAGTTGATTTAGATAGATGCGTCTGACTCGTTGACTGGTGAAAAACTCGCGGTAATGTTTGATATCTCCGGTGTCTGTGCTTTGATTGGGATATAAAACTACTGCACGCCAGTCGTTTTCGGGTTTGTTTTGACGTAAGTATAAAAAGATTTCGGCGAAAAAGCGAGAGTAGAATTCTGAGTCGGGTTGAAACTGAACTTCGAGAAAGTAAATTGGGTTTTCTTCGCCTGTTGCGGGGAGAAATACGCCGTCAATGCGAAAGGCGGTTTGTTTGATTTCAACTGATGAGAATTGATAGTTGTTTGCTTCTTCTGGGGGACGGTTGATTAGTTCAAAGAAGATGCTGGGGAAGGTTTGGAAGAGGCGGTAGAAGAGGGAGTCAGTTTTCACGAATTGGGAGATTTGGGGGTTGGTTTAATTGTAATGGAAAGGGTGCGATATGCTTATGACATATCGCCATTTGAAAAACACAGTAACTTCCTTTTTACTTGTAGTTTTAATTAGAAGATTCCGGTTGCGCCGCCTTCCTGACTTCCTCGACATCTAAACCCAAAGCTTCTGCTATTTGCTCGACACTGGCTCCTAATGCTAACATTGGGCGAACTGCTGCTAATTTTCCGGTTATTTCACCTTCTTGGAAAGCTTCTTGATAGACTCTTGTTTGCTTTAATTCACTCAATCCAAACATTGCCTCTATCTCCTGACGACTTTTACTAGGTAGCTTATAAACTATGATAGTCTCGATTAACTGAAGTAGTTCTCTTTGGGTAGCTTCATCAGTTATTTCTGATCTGATTTGGTTGATTAATTCTCTGGCTTTTGTTTCTGTACTTGACTCATTTTCAATTACTAATTTGATTGTCTCAATGCCAATAGATTGTTCTGTTGTTGAGTCTAATTCATTTAGATAAATGCGTCTGACTCTTCCTGAATTGAGTAACTCGATATACCGTTCTGTTTCTCCTGTATCTATACTTTGACTGGGATAGATGATTACTCCGCGCCAATTGTTTGTTAGTTCGGTTTGATTCAGGTAGAGGAAGATTTCGGTGAAAAATCGAGAATAGAATTTTTGATCGGGTTGAAACTGAACTTCGAGAAAGTAAATTGGGTTTTCTTCGCCTGTTGCGGGGAGAAATACGCCGTCAATGCGAAAGGCGGTTTGTTTGATTTCGACGGATGAGAATTGATAGTTGTTTGCTTCTTCTGGGGGACGGTTGATTAGTTCAAAGAAGATACTGGGGAAGGTTTGGAAGAGGCGGTAGAAGAGGGAGTCGGTTTTCACTGATTGGGAGATTTGGGGGTTGGTTTAATTTTAGACCAAGGGTAGGAAGATAAGGATGTTATCCCGAAGTTAAGGAAGTTAAGCTGGGAGATTAATTTTGTTGTCATAGATTTGCTGGTGTCTGGAATGCTTGTTGGTGCTGAATTTGCCAAGTTGATTTTACTACAGCTTATCTTATTGCTTAACTTCGGGAACTCCTCTGGTTAAGGTTGGTTTGATGGTGCAAATTAGATTCTGTTACCCCAAATGTTCGGAGGGAGGTAATCAGTGGTAAATTTATTTGTGCCGGAAAATGTTGAGGTGTTTTCGGAAGCGGTAATGGGTACGGTGGAAAAGACTATTACTCAAAATCTGCCTGGAAGAGTTAAGTGTTTGGGTAGTTATTGGCCTGCTCGATTTTATCATTCTAATTGTGATGTTATTGTTTTTCCTGATGATTTTGTGCAGGTTGTTGGTAGACAGGGAATTACTATGCTTGTGCTTCCGAGAAGTTTGGGGAATTAATCATAATGGTTTGATTTTTCAGCCCGCCCGGAAATCAATTTCCGGGCTAATAGCTTAAGTCCATTTTAATGGACTTAAGAAAAATATTTCATATCATGTCCGGTTGAGCGATCATAATATCCTTTTTCCAACACCCTGTAGAGACGTTATATATAACGTCTCTACATTATGGGTAATCAAAAGGACATGATATCAGTCCGTTTGAACGGACTTTCGCTATTAGCCTGCGATTTGAATCGCAGGTGGGCTGTAAGCGTAGCCATTAAATCTGTTTCCAGTTAACCTTTTTAGGGTTCATTTTGGAATAGAATACTCAACAGAACGAGGGTTATCCATTCGTTTAGAAGCATCTAATATTTCTAATCCCACAACATTTCCATCTTGATCGTAATCAACAATAAATCCTGGTTTTTCTTCATCACTTTCTTCAATTGGGGAATTGTTAAAGATGATTCTCATAACATCTACTTCAGGATCGTAAGTAATTTTCATGATTGTCTCCAATATTTCTCTATTCGGCTGGTTCGATAAACTGTTATTACAACCATTGGTTGTACATCATCTGCTACTATAACGCGGAGTAAAAATCTTCTACCACCGCCAAAGTCAACTTGTGATTGATAAGCTTTGCGCCCTTCTTTTTCCGAAACAATTTGTTGAGGGTTGGCTAAAACAGATTCAACTAAAGAAATAGGAATTCCTCGTCTTTCTATTTCTGTTTGAGCGTGTTTAGATAAAATGTAGTTCATATTGCATCTGGTTAATGATTTTCTCCATTTTCCATCGCCCGTTGCACTTTCTCAACTTGCTTGGGTGCTTCCATTTCGGTGAAGAGTTGAATTGCTTGTTGAAAATTTGGCTGACTTTTTTCGGTGTCTCCCATTTTTTGATAAGTTAAGGCAAATTGATAGTAAGCTTCGGCTAAGTCGCATTTAGCGCCTATTTTTTCTAGGAGTTCTATTGATTCTGTATGATGGGAAAGTGCTGTTGTAAAATCTCCCTGTTCTCGATAAAGTTCTCCTTTTCCAATTTTAGCTTTAGCTTGGATCTGAGTACAATTTGTTTCTGTTCCAAACTCAATAGCTTTATTATAAATTGATAATGACTTGTCAATCATATTTAAATATCTATAAGCCCAAGCCAAGTAAACCAGAGAAGAACCTTTTCTGAATATACTTAGACTTAGATAGTTCACTGTATCGATTTGATGGTAAGCTTTTTCAGCAAACTTATGAGCAATTTCTAAGTCTTTTGTGTTATTTAATGTAGCATATAAGAATGCTAACAAACACCAGGCACACACAGGATCTGCTTCATTTGCTTCTTTAGAGATTTTTGCAAATTCATGGAAGATTTTTAAGGATTCCTCTATATCCCATGAATATCTCTTGCAGAAGCCAATTGTCATTAAAGCATCTAACTCTAATCTATTGGCCTTAACAACATCTGCTATATTTTTTGCTATATCTTTGGATTGTTCAAAGTCTAATAAAGCATCTTTTAGGTTTCCTGTTAACAGGTTTAATGCCCCTCTTATATAGTAAAGTCTGCCTAAATCATAGCCACTTTTAGGCTTTCTTTTTAATAACTCATTTGTTACATCAGAAATAGGTTTTAAAAGACCTAGCCTATAAAGGGATTGACCAAGGTATTCTCCTTCTCCTTCTGTTATCCATTGGTTTTTTCTGGGTTCAATAACTACCCTAATGGCTGATTCCAAATCATTGATGTCTTTATAATGATAATAAGCTTCTAAAGCTCTTAAGGCATCTTCCACAGTTTCAACAGCCTTAACACTTCCCGTCCAATACTCAGCCGCTTTCTGATTCGCAGTCTCCCAATCTTCACTTTCCCTCAGCCTCTTTATCGCTTCTGCCCGAATCACTGGATGCAGCCAATGTAGCGAATATTCTTGATTACAAAATTCTACTAAAGACCTATCTTGCAACGATTTAATTACCCGCCGTTGATTATCTGGCACATCCCAAAGCAAACAAAACAAACCTTCAATTGCAACTCTTGGAACATCTTGATATCGATAACATCCCAAACGGCAGAGAAGTTTATAAGCAGATAAATCTAGTTTTTGCAAGCGATCGAACTGACTAACAACCAACCCTTCTAATTCTCTCTCAATCAACAAATCATCTTTATTAGCTTGCCAATAAGCCGCTAAACTATTGTTATACTCCTTAATCGCACCAGGGAAAATTTGCATAGCTTTGGCATTTCCCCCGTAAGCTTGGTGCATTGCATTCAGCACTTCTGTATCTATCTGAATATTGCGGCTGTTAAAAAACTTTTCCCATGCAGCGATATCCAAACCTTCCAAGCGATAATACTCAACTTTTACCGCTGCTTCGCGTAAGCATTCGCGGCTGGTAATTAGGGTAACAGATTGCACTGCTGGATCTGCTAAAGCAGTGAATAATTCCACATATTTTCGGTGCGCTTCGATGCACTTACCTTTTTCATCTAGTGCTGGTTCCAGGTTATCAATTAATATGCCTATTCTTTGGTTGGGATTTCGCAACTTCTGCCTCAATCTATCCAGGGTAACGCCAAATTCTCGCCCTGGTTCTTCATCAAAATATCGCCGCAACCATTCTTCAATTACACTTTCGGCTGAGGTAATATTTTGAGTTTCCTTTGCCATCCGCAGATCGAGTATTTTATCGAATCCCTGCGTGTGGAGAAATTGCCACGCCAGTGTTGTTTTGCCGATACCGCCTTTTCCGTGAATGACGATCGCTTTTGCACCTTGTTGGATTAGGTTTTTGAGATCTGCGATCGCACCTTCCCGCCCCACAAAATTCGGATCTAGCTTCGGTGACGATACCTGAACATTAACAGTAATATCGTCTTTTTCTAGTTTTAACTCCAATGCTGTAAACAAAGCTTCAATTGATGTTTTATCAACCTTTTCTTCTCGCCGCAATATCTTAGAAACGGTGTCTGTACTTAATGCCTTAATTGACTTGGGATTAATCAGCGGATCGGTTAATTCTGTTAACTGTTCGATCGTATACTGACCGCCAAATTTTTCTCGTAGTGTATCTTGCAGTTTATCCCAACCGCGATCGCTAAGTATCCGTCCCCGATTTCGTCTTTGCTGAATCATCGCTTATCTACCTAAGACCCTGGTTGCCGAAGTTACACCGATCTTAAGGAAGATAATAGCTGTTTTTGGATTTTAGGGTAGGGATGCGATCGTAAAATGTATCGTTTCCAAAAGCTGAGAAGTACTTAGGCGCGAGTTTTCCAGAATTTTTGCTAAATCAACTAAAGTTCCTGCCTATCTCCTGAATCTCCTCTGGTTGAGATTCTTGGAAAGTTAGAAACTGGATTCAGTTGAAGAACCAGGAGTCCTAGAACGCTATGAAAGGCAAACATTTCCAAGAATTCTTAACTGTACTGAGTATCACCGCCAATGTCCTCACAATTTGGCATGATTATCGGGCTTTAGCACTTGCATTGGCTGTGACAATAGCGTATTACCGATATCGGTGAAAAAGCAAAAGAATAAAGACGAACAATAAATCAACTCACTAAACCAAACCCGCCCGGAAATCATACCAAATCCGCCTTAAATACCCCCGTTATTCTTTAGTCCGCGTAGGCGGACTTTGTTTGTGTAGCAGCGATTTCAATCGCCCAATCATAATGGGGTTAACTAAATAATTGACCAAGACGTTTTAACACCTGCAAAACTGTATAGATATCATCACCTCTATCGAGGGAAAACAAATAAGAAGTGGCATATTTTGGTCTATCTTCTCTAGTCAATTTCAAAAACCTAAACTCACTGCCATTCGTCACAAAACCAAAGGCGGGTTTTTCAGGATGAGGATTACCCAACATATAAGCTAATGCTTGAGGTATGCCATTTTCTAAAGATAACTTTGCTCTTTTTGATTCAACTACCATTACCCAAAACTCAGGCGTAAAAACCAAAATATCCAACCTTCCAGTTATCGTAACTCCCTCATCTTCAAAAGCAATTCTTACTTCCTTTTCCGCTGAAAGGTAAAATGGAGGACGATAAAAACCCGCTAATTTCAATAACGGAGAAAGCACGACCATTTTAACAATAGGTTCCAACATCGGATACTCAGCTAAGTGGAAATAATCCCGCTTTACCTCATCTAAAGCTTGCTTTTCCACATCCGTAAGTTCCGGCAAATTCTCTTGCCATTCCCGAAAAAATTGCTCATCCTCAATACGTTGCAGACCAAACTTTTCGATTAAATCATGCAACTCTATTGTCTGCGCTGGAATTATTTCTACCATAATTTACTTTCCTGACTCTGCTTCTGCATCTGGATAGGTTCAAAAATACCAAACAGCAGAATTGGAAAATCTGGTGAATAAAGAAGAGATTTTACTTCGCGCTTTAACTTCAATTTCACCAGTTTCCTGAAAGTTTATTTGCGTTTTGCTGCTGCTTTTTTCGCTGCTTCTTTAGCCGCTTTTTCTGCTTTTTTAGCTGCTTTCTCTGCCTCAATTTTGGCTAATCTCGCTTGTTCTTTTTCTTCGGCAATTTTATCTAAGTAGTAGTGATAATCTCCTAGATAAACGCGGAATTCTCCATCACGAATTTCGACGATTTTGTTAGCGACTTGAGAGATGAAATAGCGATCGTGCGAAACGATAATCGCCGTTCCATCATAGTTTTGCAATGCTTCTTCCAACATTTCTTTCGCTGGAATATCTAAATGGTTCGTCGGTTCATCTAATATTAGTAAATTAGCTGGACGTAATAACATTTTGGCTAAAGCAAGTCGCGCCTTTTCTCCCCCACTTAATGCACCGACTTGTTTTAATACTGTGTCGCCACTGAATAAAAACCGACCTAATAAAGTGCGAACTTCTTCGTTTTTCCATTCGGGTACTTCATCATGAATTGTATCCATGACGGTTTTTGTTAAGTCTAATGCTTCGGCTTGATTTTGTTCAAAGTAACCGGGAATGACGTTATGTGCGCCTAGTTGTACTGTTCCTTCGGTGGGTGTTTCTAAACCTGTAATTAGACGCAGTAATGTAGATTTTCCGGCACCATTTGGGCCTAAAAATGCTATGCGATCGCCTCTTTCAATCAACAATTCTGCTCCTAAAAACAGAATCTTCTCATCATAAGTATGCACCATATCTTTAATAATTACTACTTCTCGACCGCTCCGAGGTGCTGGCGGAAAACGAAAATGCAATGTTCTTAAAGATCCTGTGGGTGCTTCGATTCTTTCAATCTTTTCTAATTGTTTTTCCCGGCTTTTTGCTTGGGTGCTGCGAGTGGCGCTGGCGCGGAAGCGATCGACAAATGCTTGCTGTTTCTCTAATTCTTTTTGCTGACGTTCGTAAGCTGATAATTGCGCTTCTTGGTTTTCAGCTTTCTGTAGCAAATAATTGGAATAGTTGCCTAAATAAGTAGTAGAAACTCCGCGTTCGGTTTCCACAATTTGCGTACAAAGACGGTCTAAAAACTCCCGGTCATGTGATACAATAACCATTGGAGTTGTTAAACTTTTAAGGTAATTTTCTAACCATTCAATTGTTTCTAAATCTAAATGGTTTGTCGGTTCGTCTAACAGCAGAACATCGGGTTTTTGCAAGAGTATTTTACCCAAACTCATTCGCATTTGCCAACCACCACTAAAAGCACTGACTAAGCGATCGCCATCCCCCGATTCAAAACCCAATTCCGGCAAAATCTTATCAATTTGTGCATCTAAAACATAACCATTTAAAGCTTCAAATTTTCTTTGAAACTTATCCATTTGATGAATAAGTTTATCTAACTCTTCTGGGGTAGCAGTTTCCATTTGTCGATGCACTTCCGACAACGCTTCATGCACATCATTTGCTTCCCCAAAAGCACGCCAAAATTCTTCTTTAACTGTGCGGCTAGGGTCTACTTCAAATTCTTGGGTAAGATATCCGATATGTAAACTTGCAGGACGAATAATTTCGCCAGATGTCGGTTCAATTTCTCCAGTGATAATCTTGAGTTGGGTAGATTTACCCGCACCATTAACACCAACTAAACCGATTCTATCCCCTGGCTTGACTTCCCAGTTGACATCTTTCAAAACTTCGCCTGTGGGGTAAATTTTACTAATATGTTCGAGTCGCAGCATTCGGAAGTCTCCAGGAAGTTAAAACAAGGGGTTTTTCGCCGCTAGATCAGTAAGACAATAGCCATCAGGCACGCTACGCGACCGAACGGATCGACACAATCTTAACAAAATTTAATGGCGATTGTTGTTGTTTCTGGAAAAGCGATGAATTTGGCGGCAGACGATCGCACAACTACAAAAGCTAAGCTGTTACGCATTTAAATCACTTATTAACGAGTAGGGTGCGTCAGACGGTAAAGCCTGATATAGAAAGGAAAATATCTAAATCTGACGCACCCTACAATATGACTTTTTAATGCGTAACAGCTTA
>NZ_JBHFNS010000009.1:0-2668 GCF_041929135.1 Floridaenema fluviatile BLCC-F154
CACCTTGAAACAGATAACGCTGTTGCTGTTCTTGTGAAGGGTACTCAGCAAAGTAAACCGGGGGTTCTACAGCGTAGTTGTTCAAAATGCCTTCTTCGTTGGTGGTGTACATTTGTTTCTCTCTCTCTCGTTTGTTTCCTTATGTAAATAAATGTAACGTTTTATTTACAAGATGTCAACAAATTCAATGAGTTATGGTATGAGTCTTGCTGGCTATAGTGATAAGCGTGTGCTATCACCGGAGAAATGGGATCTGCTTGTGCCATGCTGCGCGATCGCAGATGCTCATTTGACTGGATGAAAAAGTTTATCAATGATGTAGGGTATTACCTATGTGCAGAGCTTCAAGATTTGGGAATACCTACATTGTGGTTAAATCAGAAACATTACAAACCCCAGTCAATGGTTATTCCTGGGAATGTTGTGAGTGCGATCGATCGCTCTACTGATTTGTTTTTAATGATGAAAAGCTGGCAACAGAAATGAGTTTTATAATCAGACTAACGATCGCTTGATAGTGAGGAGATGAGAAATGGAAGGGAAGTGTCTTTGCGGTGCAATCACCGTCCGAACCCCAGACAAAAAGAGCATCGATGCCTGTCATTGCGGGATGTGTCGGCGATGGGGCGGCGGGCCAGCATTAGGTATAGCTTGCGGTTCGGATGTACAAATAGAGGGTGTAGACAAACTAAAAGTGTATCAGTCCTCCGAATGGGCGCAAAGAGCTTTTTGTGGTGAATGCGGTACGCATATTTTCTACAAGTTGTTGCCGACCAATGAATATTTTGTCCCAGCAGGTCTGTTTCAGAATGGAATTGAGTTTGAGTTCAAGGAGCAAATCTTTATCGATCGGAAACCTAGTTACTATGAGTTTGCGAATCAAACTCTAAATCTGACAGAAGCAGAAGTATTTGCTAAATTTGCGCCTAGTGAGGAAAATTAAGACACAGCACATCACAACTTCAAAGGTAAACCACCTAAATCACATTTACTAGCACACACAGACTATAACCCAGAAGATGAGGAACAAAAACACGCTCTTAAAACTTATGAAGCTAAACACAACAGAAGCACCAAATCTAAATCAAAACTCTTATCCAATTAGAGAATTAGACCTCAAAAGATTTTCTCTA
Source organism: Floridaenema fluviatile BLCC-F154 (assembly GCF_041929135.1). Classification (NCBI taxonomy): domain Bacteria; kingdom Bacillati; phylum Cyanobacteriota; class Cyanophyceae; order Aerosakkonematales; family Aerosakkonemataceae; genus Floridanema; species Floridanema fluviatile. The sequence continues at coordinate 1,134 of NZ_JBHFNS010000009.1, forward strand.
AACCAAATGGAATATTTACAACTATACTGGTTAGTTGTGAGAGCATTACGCTTATGTGACCAAAGATCGGTACAACTTTAAAACTTTAAGAAAATTGCTCATTGACCTGCTCGAAAAATCTGTGATGCAGTCAAATTTAACTCTGGAAAAGTAAGAGATTCAACCCGTTCATTGTCCCGAAACTGACGTACTTGATACTCTCCTTCAACAAGTTGATAGACAGAAAGGGTAGGTCGTTTAGGATTACCGATGAAGCGTCTTCCTCCTAATCCCAAATAATCAACAATCCAATATTCCGAAATACCTAAAGCTTCATATTCTTCTAACTTTAAAGCATAATCATCACTCCAATTAGTAGAAACCACTTCCACTACCAAACGGACAGAAATTCCTTGAGTAATGATTGATTCTTTTTCCCATCGTGGACTGTCTGCAATTGTACGCTCATCAAGTACAATAACATCCGGTTCATATCCAGACTCATCGCGGATAGATTTAATCACGCATTCTTTAGGAATAAAGTAAGGAAGTTTCAGGCGATCGATTTCAATCCCTGCTTTCACTGTAATAAAACCAGCTACCCGCGAATGTTTCCCTGTAGGTTTAGGCATCTCAACGATTTCCCCGCTGCGTAGTTCGTAGTGGCATCCCGACCCTTCTGGATACCAAGCAATAAATTCGTCAAATGTAACTGGTTTGGGTATTGCTTGAATCATAATACTCTGTTTCATTGTCGCTAACGACCCACAGTTAGTAGCTTTTTATTTATTATTAAGTTATCATAACTACTCTAAAAGAACCAATTTATTTAAGGGAACTTCGTTATTATTGAATATCGCCTGAGTTATCTCATTGAAAACACTGAAGATGGCATAGTACTTGGTATCCTTGACAAGTTAATATACTTTAGCTTTGTGAGCAATTGAAAAGTGTTTGAATTTCCCCTCTCCCAAACCTGCGAATATCTTGCCTATCGTGAGCAAATAGTCGATGCTCTGTGTGATTTGCCCCAAGGTAAGGCGTTATCTGAGACACTGATTGCAGGTCGGGACTTTCTTCACTTGATCCATCCCGATCGGGTGGCAGGTGTCACCAAAATTCAGGTACAGAAGATGCTAGTTATGAGGAGGATTTAGCCAAAGATGTCCTAGAAATCATTACTGTGTTCTCTGCCAGACTGTACGGCAGTCGCAGTCATAAAAATAAAAAAGTTGTAGAGGAGTTAAGAGAAATTGCTCAAAAGCTTTAAGACAAGACTAAATCTAAACAATCAACAACGCACTTTAGTAGCAAAACACGCTGGAGTAGCTAGACACGCTTGGAATTGGGGATTAGAAATTTGCTTGGACGCTTTGGCTAACAATCTAAAACTGCCAACAGCTATTGACTTACATAAAAGGTTGGTAGCCGAAGTGAAATCAGTAAATCCTTGGTACTACGAAGTATCCAAATGCGCTCCTCAAGAAGCATTGCGACATCTTCAAAAAGCGTTTCAAAGTAGTTTCACAATTCTAGGAAGAGGTAAACCAAAGTTC